>CAKUXT010000001.1 GCA_934700375.1 uncultured Bacilli bacterium
ATCGAAGCCTTGGACAATGACAATTCCATTGTCGAAGCCTATAAGAAATCTTTGACTGAAAAAGGATTCACGATGTCTGTCATCAATGGCGAGACTGTCGCACTTTCTGAAAAGGAAGATGTCAGACTCACCTTCGCTTCTGATGGCGGTGTCTTCTATCTCTTCGTCACAAAGAGCACGCCTTCTGTCGATGGCGCATTCGATTTCTTCGATCTGAATCAGATCAAAGAAAAAGATGCTGATCACGCTCTTTGGTCCACAAAGACTGTTTTCTTCAAGATTGAAAAAGGAACATCCGAATTTAGTGTCGGAAACGGAAGCGATGAATATCTTGCAAATCCGTTAAGAGTCTATGCTAACCAGGTCATCACAGTTTCTACAACGGAAGGAAGCCTTGCAACCTTGGACTTTACGACAAATGGAAGCAAATATACGACTGCTTTATTAGGAGCCGCTGTTGAAGGCGGAACTATCAGCAAGGGAGACGGAAACCATGTCATCGTCACCTGTAATGAAGGTGTCACTTCTGTCACAATCACAATGTCAAAGCAAGTGAGACTCAACTCCTTGACTGTCACAAAGAAGTAAGCTGAAATCATGAGCCTGAGCGAAAATGCTCAGGCTCTTTTCTAAACACGGATTTCTGTTTTATCTCTAAGATGGATGGTTTATAATTGAGTCGGCTTACCAATGAAAGGAACTACAAAAATGAAAACAATCGCTTTGATCGCACATGACAACAAGAAGAAGGATATCATCAAATGGGCAGAAGAGAACAAGGAGATACTCTCCCGTTTTTCTCTTTGTGGAACTGGAACGACTTCCAAAATGATCTCAGAAGCGACAGGACTTGATGTACACGGATTCCTCTCCGGCCCTTTAGGCGGAGACTTGCAGATCGGTGCACAGGTCGCAGAAAGAAAGATCGATATTGTCATCTTCTTCTGGGATCCGCTTCAGGCTCAGCCTCATGATCCTGATGTCAAAGCGTTATTAAGAATTGCAGCATTATATGATGTTCCAATCGCCACAAATATTTCCACTGCAGATTTCATCCTTCACTCCGATCTTCTCTGTAAGTGATTTCATTGTTCTGAAGCAAAAAAATTCTATACATCAAACAAACGCTTGATTATAATCTTTGGGTAAAAAACACATAGATTATGTTTCAAGCTAAATTTAAAGTACCGAATTATTACAAAGACTTTCACTGCAAAGGCAATGTCTGCAGAAGCTGTTGCTGTCAGGGATGGATGGTCACTTTGACACAGGATGAGTATTTCATGCTGATGGACGAAGACTGCTCCAAAAAGCTGAAAGACAAGATAGAAGCCTATGTCGGTATCCTTCCGCATCCGACAAAAGAAGCATATGCCAGAATCAACTATGACTATACTGGTCAGTGTCCTTTGAGACTGGAAAACGGATACTGCGGACTTCAGGTGGAATGCGGAGAAGATAAAATTGCATCTGTCTGCAGATACTATCCTCGTGCTCCTCATCTTTATCCTTATCCGGAGTGTTCTGTTTCCAATAGCTGTGAAGCAGTCTTAGAGGCACTGGTGAAGGATGATTACTCATTTTCTTTTGAAGAAAAAGAGTTGTCATTCCTCTTCTCCAATGATGAAAACAATAATTATCCATCAGATTTTGTTGAAGTGAGCGATAAGTGTTTATCTATTATGAAGGATGGAGAAGGCAATGTGCTCTCCCGATTGAATCGAATTTGTTTCGAGTTAGGAATGAAGTATCTTTCTATTGATAACGGCCTTATCGAGGACGTGAAAAGAACCTATAGAAAGTCTATCAGCATTCAAGATTATCTTACTTCCATTCCATCTGTCATCCCTTCCATCAATGATATCTATGTTAGTCTTTTAAAGAAATATCCGCGTCTTGACCAATATCTTACTAACATTCTTCTGAATCATTTCCTTTATGTTCGCTTTCCCTACGCATCAGCAAAATACACGTATTCAGAGAATGCGGTTGCCTTATATTACGTTGCCTATTTATGGCTCCTTCTTCTTTTCTACAACCTGAAATCAGATACGATTGATGAGTTTGTCGACATCACCGGAAACTATTTCCGCGTTGCAGAACACAGCAATCTGTATGATGTTATTTTGTTCTATTTCAAGAAACGTCAAAAGAAATGATCAAATAAAACGAGCTTTGCCAATTCAGGCAAAGCTCGTTTTATTATTCTGCGACTTCTGTTTTGTTCTTCTTTTTGAATGTGGTCTTACGGATGAAGATATCGGCAAGATAGATGATGACAGAGACGAGGAAGAAGATCATCATTGTCGAAGAGTAACTGAACTGATTCAGTTCACTGTCGCTCATCTTGTACTCATATTCGCTTCCGTTAGCATACAATGTGCCAGAGGAAGAACGGGTGAGTTCACTGAGCAAGGTATTGTCTCCTGTGGTAGGAAGGACATCGTACTCTTTAGAGAAGTTATAGTAGAAGGTGAAGGTGTTTGTTTCGACTTTCTGATAGTTGCCACTTGCATCCTTTTCAGAATAGGTGGCTTCTAAGGTGTACTTTCCGACTTCGCTGACAGGAAGATTGATGTTGTAGGTCTTGTTCTTGGAATCATAGATGAGATCTATCTCGCTTGCAGTTCCTTTCGGATCTGTCGCTTTGACATGAACTGCACCATCTGTGCTTTCCTTGTCGACAAGGATAGAGACACCCATTGTCGTACCGTTTGAACTGGTTGTAAGATCCATCAAGGTAGTGACGCTTCTATCAGGCAATGTCTGATAGATCGCATTCTTCAAGAAGGTCTTTCCGGAAGAGGAGTTGCGGAAGTCTTTTGTCCAATCAGTGGTAAGATTGCTGGTGAAGGAAGAGACTTTTCCTTTTCCGAAATTCCAATAGGCGTATAACGGAATCGTAGCGACACCGGTCACATTGTTCTTTTCATCTTTCTTGATGTATTGAATGGTGAGGACCGTTGTGGAGCCGCCTTTGATACGGCAGTAGTTGTAACCATGTAAATCAGGCAACGTCTTGACGTTTGTGAGAACCGGATCATCAGAGGTACGATACTGGATCTGAGCGCTCTGGTTGATTTCGGTGTTTCCGATTTCACCGGAGACGGAAGTGAGCATGACGTCGATCAAGCCGGATGCAGTACGGCAGAAATAGTATGTGCCGTTTCCAAGAGTGCTGAGCTTGGTCAGAATCTTTTTTCCTTCTTCGCTTGAGATGTTGATGAAGGAACAGATGATGTTGTCTTTTGCCATGTTGTTGACGATTCTTTCAAGTTCGGAATCGGATTCACTAGGCTGACCATCTGTAAGAGTGATGACATTCTTATATTCGCATTTGGAGTTGTAGACCTGCTCCTGAGCCTGTCTTAAGCCAGCTCCTAATCTTGTACCGCCGCCTAAGGAGATGCTGTTGATTGCATTGATGATCGTCGATTTGTTCTTGATGGAAGTCATCGGCTGATGAATCTTGACGCTGTCGGAGAAGGAGATGATGGAGACATAATCCTTGTCAGAGAGGACATCAAGACACTTGATGGCACCCTTCTTTGCAATGGTGAGTCTGTCATCGGAAGACATAGAACCGGAGCAGTCGATGAGAAGGACAAGGGCCTTTGCATCATCGGACTCATACTGGACAGGAAGCATGTCGTGATAGCTTGCGATGCCTTCTGAAGAACCATTGGTGTAGGTTGCACCATAGGTCAGAAGACTCTTTCCGTAACTATAGACAGCAGTGTTGAGGTTTTCTGTAAATTCGCTGTGATGGTTGAGGTTGAGAACGTTGATGTTGTCCAATACGATTTCATCGTACTTCAATAAGGATTCAAGCTTGTAGGGGACATTGGCGGTATCGACATAGGATGAGATCTTTGCGTTATCGGTATAGCCGCCGACATTCTTGAAGGCGGTAAGATCATCCTGTGTGTTTCCGATGAACAGAACGCTGAAATCGTCTTTGTACTCCTGTGTGAAGGAGACGGTGTTGTTTTCTTTGAAGGTGTCGCTGTCAGCTTTGACTTCAATCTGGTAGTCGACAGCACCCGCTTTTTCACTGGTGACATAGAAGGTGATGACATTGAGTCCAGGTGCCAAAGTCGTTTCTTTTTCTTCTTTGAGTTCACCGGAACTTGTCAGGTCAATCTTGACGTTCTTTTCGTTAGAAGACTGAATCATCGCCTTGACGGTCTGTTCTCTGTTTGTGAAGCAGTGATCGACATAGTCGACACTTCTGATGCTGACTTCGTCAGAGACGGTGTCTTCAAGATAGACGGCATCAAGAGAGATGTTGTCGTTGAGGATAGTGGAGATGGTATCGATTGCGGAATTGTCTGTCTCTACACCATCGGTGACAAGGACCATCTTTTTGATGCTGCCATCGGTATAGAGATCTTTGGTGAAGTTGAGAGCAGAGGAGATATCGCTTGCGCTTCTGACAAAGTCAGGATGCTTGCTACTATCGAAGGCTTCTGAGACGCTTTTCAGCTTCTGGCCTGGTTTTACAAGAACGAAGCTGTTTTCTCCGAAGCAGACGACACCGCTTGAAGCAGAAGCAGAAGTTGACTTCTCATAGATGTTTTTGACTGTCTCATCGATCTTTTCGACGTTGGTCTTTTCGGAATCAGAACAATCTACAAGGATGTACATCTCGGTCTTATTGCTGTTTTTGATGACCTGAATATCGCTGAAGGCAAGGGAGAGAGTGAAGGAGAGAACAATATGGAGGCATAAGGAGAGAATGTTGTTGAGTCTCTTTCTTTTTGCTTTTGGAATCAGGAAGAAGATGACAACGGATAATACGACTAAAGGGATGGCGACAAAGAGGAGATAGGGATAGGTGATTTTAATATTGTTCATAAGCGTAGACCCCCCAATCGGCTAAGAAGAAGATAGCAGCACAGATGACGATAGGAAGAAGGTTATCGAAGATGCTGTTTCCTTTTTTGACTTTAGTGTCGATATTCAAAGAAAGCTTCTCTGTGTCGACAACATGCGGAACTCTTTCATCGTCAGGATAACGAGAATAGAGATCGATTGTCTTTTCGCTGCCATCCTGGTAGGTGACATTTGTCTGATAGGTTCCGATTTCATCAAGCGTATAGGTGAGATAGTCTTTGTTTGTGATAGAGAAGGTCTCTGTCTTTCCACTCGGTGTCTTTAAAGAGACGGCTTTTAAGTTGTTGGATAGCGTGACTTTGATATCGTCTCCGACTTCATATGCGTATTTGTCCATGATCTTCGGATTGGTATACATGAATGCATTTCTCATCAATACACTGTAGTCATACTGCATCGGAAGATCGGAATCGTGAAGGTCGAAGGAGAAGACGACTTCTCTTTGCTGATTATCTGTCTTTCCGGCAAAGACAAACGGAATGTTGTCATAGCTGAGAATGGTTGTGAAGTCGGAAGTCAGAGAGTAACGGACATATTTTTTGACGGCGATATCGTTATGTGCGATATTCGCTGTCAAAGAATTGTAGAGCAAGGAAGAGGTGTTGTCTGCATAAGTGAGATGGACAGCCTCATCTGCTTCGACTGCTTTCTGAGCGATGAATCCAGTACCTTGTAAAGTGGTGGAAGAGTTGAAGAAGATGATGGAACCGGATTTAGGAAGAGAGGAAGGAGTGAAAGAATCATAGATATAAAGGTCGTAGTTGATAAGAGGATTGTAGTTATTTGTGCTGACGACTGTGACATCGTTCTTATAGTCGGATTTGTTGTTGATCGCGGAGAGAATCGCTTTGATATAGAAGGGATCATCGGAGACCAATAAGACTTTTGCCATAGCGGTATCGCTGTTGTTATAGACGATCATCTCATTGTCTTCAGGAAGAGAATCCTCATCGACGATCTGTGCTTCGACAGAGGAGATATCTTTGTATTTTCCTTTGACATCCTTGTATTCGATCTTGAAAGCGTAAGGTGTTGCTTTCTTGACGGAATACTTTCTTGTTCCGATTTCCTCTTTGTTGACAAAGAAACGGACAGTCAGATTCTTGTCAGAGAGATGAGAAAGGACGCTTGCGTTCATAGAGAGGGTGCTGTCCTCATAGGAATAAGTGAGATCGGATAAGGAGTAATTGTCTTTTTCGATACTGCAGTCGATGAGATTGATGTTGTTCAGATTCTCGACTTTCTTATCGGTGAGAAGATAACATAAATTGATATTGTTGTTTTCAATGACTTCCTGGGCTTTGGAAAGAGAATCGCCGAGATCGTTCTTCAGATTCTCAGCCTTCAAAGAATCGACATAAAGGGAAAGCTGGTTTTTGTTTGTGACATTCTGGAAGACTACTCTGGTCTCTTTTCCGGAATAGACCAAAGAAAAAGCAGAACCGTTTTTGCTTTCTTCTGCTATTTTGTTGATCTCTTTCTTCGCTTTGTCAAAACTTGTCTCTTCTCCGTCTTTCATGTTCATGGAAGCGGAGCCATCCAATATGAAAAGAACATTGTCAGTCTTGTTGGGAGTCGTGATGATAGGATGGGCAAGGCAGATAGCAAGAGCGGAAATCGTTGCAATCTGCAGAAGCAAAGCAATCAGGTGTTCGAAGGTGTGAAGGGGGCTTCTCTTCTTCAAAAACTTTTTGCTTAACTCCCATAAATAAGTGGAAGGAGTCGTTGATTCTTTGTATTTGTTCTTCAATAGATAGATGATGATAAGGACAGGGATTGCAAGAAGAATCAGAAATGCATAGGGATAGAGAAAACTCATTTGATAATCCCCCTTTGTATCATTTTGTTCAGGAATAATTCTTTCATGTCATCGCCTGTGGAGAGGAAGAGATATTCGGCTTCTCTTGAATGACAGAAAGAACTCGTTTTTTCGGTGACGAATTTCAGTGCCTTCTTATATGCGTTGAGAACGTCTCTATTGATGTTGTCCTTGTAGAATTTGTTGTCGTTTTCACTATCGTGAAGCACGAACTTTCCTCTCAGGTTGGGATTGATCTCCTCTTCACCCAACAGCTGGATGCAGAGAACATCTCTCTTCTTTCCTCTTAAGTAATCGATCGCATCGGTATAGTTGTTATCGGTGAGGAAATCTGAAATCAGGATGGATTTGCCATCTCCGTATCCGACAGTGGAACGGATAATAGCATCGGAGATGAAGGAATCGCCTTCGAATATGATGTTGTTGAGCTTGTTGACGGAGTTTAAGAAGGCATCCTTTCCGATGACGTTCTCTAAGACAGGAACAGCCTGCTTTCCTTTGATGACATAGATGTTGACTTTATCCATATCCTTCAAGGAGAGATAACTGAAAGCAGTGGCAAGACGGATTGCGTATTCTCCCTTGTTGAAGTACTTCATGGAGGTAGAACCGTCGATATAGATTCTAGTCTGCATCTGTCTCTCATCGAGATAGAGTTTCAGATACATCTTTTCGAACTTGCCGTAGATATTCCAGTCGATCTTGGTGACATCATCGCCTTCCATATAGTCTCTGTAATCGGCAAATTCACAGGACGAACCATATTTCTTAGATTTATGGTTACCACCGAAAAGACCGGCGACATTATCTTTTACCGATAAAGAGAAAAGTTCGATTTGCTGAAGAAACTGTTCGTCGATCGCTTGTTTCATATTTTACTTTTTCTTTCTGATTTCTTTTGTCAATAAGCCGATGACTTTATCGACAGTAAGATTATCGTTAATTGCGTTGTAATTGATTTTGATTCTGTGTCTTAAGACAGGATAGGCTAAGGCATCGATATCATCATAGGAGACATTGTAGTTGCCGTGGATCAAAGCACGGATCTTTGCACCGGTGATAAGAGCCTGGCAGGCACGAGGAGAAGCACCATAACGGATATACTTCTTTGCAGTATCGCTGGCATCATCAAGTTCGGAATGTGTGCTGTGGACAAGTTCCATTGCGTATTCAAGAACCTGAGGGAGACAAGGGACATCCTGAGCGAGCTTTCTCATATGGAGAATGGTTTCGCCATCGACGACCTTTGTCGCATTTTCGTTCATGTTCTTCTGTGTCATGTTGACGATGTCGCCGAGCTCTTCGACGTTCGGATACTCCATGATGACCTTGAACATGAAACGGTCCATCTGAGCTTCAGGAAGCGGATAAGTACCATCCTGTTCAATCGGGTTATCAGTTGCTAAGACGAAGAACGGCTCAGCCATCGGGTAAGTGACGCCGGAAACTGTGACTTTGTGTTCCTGCATGACTTCGAGCATGGCTGCCTGTGTCTTCGGGGTAGCACGGTTGATTTCATCAGCTAAGATGATCTGTGCGAAGATAGGTCCCTTCTGGAAGGTCGTGACCAAGTTTTCGTTTTCGTCTTTACGGATGATGTTTGTACCAGTGACATCGTTCGGCATAAGGTCCGGTGTGAACTGAATACGGGAGAAAGGAAGGTTGAGCGTCTGTCCTAAGGAACGGACAAGACGTGTCTTACCAGTTCCAGGGACACCTTCAAGCAGGACGTTGCCGCCTGCGATGACGGCGATGACAACGTCATCGATGACTTCTTCCTGACCGACGATATCTTTGTGCAACTCTTCTTTGATCTTCTTGACTGATTCACTGAATTCAGTGATTAATTCTTGATTTTCCATTGTGATAACCTTTCATTGTCTATTAGTAGTCGTGTAAGCCGTGATTCTTAGTTAAGGATTGGTCTTGCCATCTCCAGGATCTTTTTCGCTTCCATAGAGAGAGTGGAAGTAGTCTTCCAAGATATCACCTGTCTCTTCGTTTCCATTTTCTTTGTTGTCTTCGCCGGCATCATTGTGATAGCCATCGATGACATCGCCGTATTCGGAATAGCCGTTCTGATCGGTGTAGACCTTGTCACTGCTTCCGTATTTGGTATCGCCGTTACCGCCAGAGGCACCGGTACCGCTTTGAGAGCCGTTGCTTTCGCTGTCGCCCTTGCTGTTTCCGCCGCCTTCGGAGTCGCCTTCTTCGCCTTTTCCGTCGCCATCTCCTTCGGAGTCGCTGTTATCGCCGCTTTCGCTGTTGTCTCCGTTGTTTTCTCCGCCTTCGCCTTCAGAATTCTTATCGCCTGCAGAGTCAGCATCATCTCCGGAATTGTTTCCGTTGTTGTTTTCTCCACCGCTGTTCTGATTTTCGCTGTTGTTCTGATTCTCACTGTTGGAGCCGCTTCCGCTTCCTCCTCCTCCAGGATTGATCAAAGATTCCATATAGGCAATGACCTGGGCTGCAAGATCGCTGTTTTCCTGTTGTGTCTGCATACACTGGCCGATTTCGTTGATGGCGTGTTCAATGGCAGTGATAGAGTCAGCTTTAGCCTGATCTTCGTTGATACCTTTTTCGGTATCACCGCTGAGGAAGGCACTGAATTTCTTGTTGATGGAATCGAGGCTCTTATAGAGGTTTTCCATAGAAAGATACAGAGTGTCATCTTTTCCGACAACTGTCTTTCCATCGGAATCATCCATGACTGCATCTAATGCGGAAGTGATGGATTCATCGATTGCTTCGATATGATCGTATAAAGCTTCGCCGGTATAAGTGGTTCTAGGACCGAAGTGCTTCTCTAACTGCTGTAAGATAGAGATAGCAGTTTCCTGGTCACCGCTCTTGATGGCTGCGCCAAGCTTTGCAAGAAGATCGACTTTACTGTTTTCTAAGGCTGCGCCAAGTTCTTCTCTGGAATTGGCACGGTCAAGAGCAGCATTGACCTTACCTACTGCAACGATGACTTTGTTCATACGGGACTGAATATCAACATCGTCCTGTAAGTCTTTCAAGAGATCTGTGAGAATCTGATTGAGTTCAGCCTTGAAGGCTTCGCTTGCATCGGAATTGTTGATGATGTTATGAATGTCATCAATGATGTCTTCTGTCTTATTGTTGAAGTCGTCCGGATTAGGTTTGTTGTTTTTGTTTGTCTCATGGATGACATTCGGTGTGAAGAAGCTTGCTGTGAACAAGCTGGCACCGAAGACAAGAGCAGGAATGTTGATGACGGCAAGCTTGAAGGGAAGCTTCTTGACATCCTTTTTGGAGAGCTGAGCCTTTGCATCTTCTCTCTGCTTCTGATAAAGGAATCCGTCTTCGTTCTTAAAGGCGACCATGCTGGTGACCTTCTCTTCCATCTTGAAGTCCTTGTCGATTCTTTCTGCAATCTTTTCATCATTCGGTTTCTTTAAGAAGAACAGAGTGAGGAAGAGTGCAACTAAGACAACGGCACCGATGATGATGCTGTAGTAGAACGGGAAGTTGGCTCCGAACATTCTTGTGAAAAGAATGATGAGGCCTGAAACTGTCAATCCGCCTGCTAATGAGATCAAAGATATTTTCAAATAGAATTCGCGCATCAGTTTCGCTTTGAATTTTTTGAAGTTTTCGTTCATATGATGTTTCCTCCTTTATTTATAAAGAAATAGCCGCCAGATAATGTGGTTCTGGAAACGGCAAGAATTATAAAATGGAATATCGATATTTTAAAAAGAGCTCTTATCATGAAAAAGCTAATGATAGAGCTATCATTTTGAAAAAGTGGCGAAAAACTATAAAAAAGTGATTGTTTTTACTAAGCGTGTAAAAATGTAAGCGGTTTTAAGTTTGAAGTCGAAAGGACAGACTTGATCTGCAAAAATTATATATAAAAATCTTTTTTAAGTTTATTTTAAGGTTCAATTTTACGCTTTTTGGCAAGAAACATTAAAATAAGCTTAAAAAATATAAAAATGATAAAAGACAAAAGTAAAGTAAACAATTCTTGATAACCGCTTACATTCAATTCTTTTTCTCAATTTAGATTTTCGACAAAATCATTGATGTTTTTAATGTTTTGAATTGTTTTTCATTGAAAAACATAACTAATTTTCAAAAACCAAAAACATATTTTTCATCTTTTTCAAAAAAAGATATAAGTTTCAGAACAAAATGAAATAGTTGTCCTCTGATTTCCTTATTTTATAATTTCATTTGTTTTTGGAGGATTACAAAACATGAAAAATGTCAAAAAATCAGTATTGTTATCTCTTATCTCCTTGGCTTTGATCTCCTGTGGCGAAAACACATCGGCTTCCGATGTGACCACTGCCACTCGTCCAACTGATAAGGTTACAAATACTGAGACAGCAAAACCGATTGAGACTGCTACACCGGATACAACAGTCGGCCCGGATACTACTATACCGGATACAGACAGTGAACCTAGCACAGACAGCGAACCTAGCACGGATGAAGATGCCTGGGGCGAAGAAATCAGCTCTTTGATGAGCAAGCATTTAGGCGGAGTTGTTCTTCCCTATATTTCCTTAGGAAGAAACCCTGAAGGTTCCTGGACAAGAAATTCCGGAGACTATGGTATTCTCACAGTCATCGGAAGCAAGTTCAATAAGGACCTTCTTACCACTGCTACCACTGCTTTTGAAGCAAAGGGATGGGCTTGTACTGCTACAGCAACAACTTTCACAGGTGAATTGAAAGACAAACATGTCAAAGTCGAATTGACCAGCGATCAGTATGGATATGCATTGCTCACTGCTGTTTATGATGAACCCTTTGATGCGACAAGTGTCGATAGCTGGGATCAGGATACTTTGGATAGCATGCGCGATCATTTGGGCGGCCATACGCTTCCTTTCATTTACACAGGTATGGCAGTTCCTTTCACACAGTGGTCCAATACGACCAAGACCTTCTCCATCGACGGCGGAAAATGGGATGACAGCGTCCTTGATCTTGCTCTTGCTTCTTTGACGAAAGCAAACTACACCAATGTCAAGAAGACAACAGAGAGCTGGGGTGTTGTCGTCAGCGGTGATTTCACCTTTGACGATGGATGCTCTGTATCCGTCTCTCTTTATAAATCAGGTGCGGAGACTGTTCCTTTCCCGTATCTTTCTGTCTTCTACAAAGAAGCCTACAATCCTGTCGAAGGCGCAACATGGCCTAATGTCATTTCCGATCGTTTCAATGATAGCTTCGATGGTCATCAGCTCCCTTATCTCTATTTAGGCAGCGATGTTCTTTCTTCCGATTGGAACTCCACAGTCACCAAGCTTACAATTAGCGGCGGTGCTTTTGATACCCGTATGTTTGCTTCGGCAAAAGCTACACTTGCAGCCGATGGATATGACTGCACGGATGAGATGGATGGCAAGGGTGTACAGAAGTCCCTCATCGCTTCCAAGAAGATGAGCGAGGGCTGTACCATGGTCGCTGTATTATTTGGCAACTCCAAGTTGGCTAAGCTGGATGTTTACTACTATTCTCCTTTAAGCATTCCTGCTGATGCTACTGAATTTGATGAAGTCGTCAAGGCAAAGATGGACAAATATCTCGATGGTCACAGCGCAGAAGTTCCTTTTGTCTATTTAGGAGCGGATGTCTTGGATGTTTCCTTTGATGATTATGATGATGCTTTGGAAATCGTCGGAGACAAGTTCAATGGCGCCATGATCGACAATGCAAAGAAATCCTTCGCTGATGCCGGTTATACCGTTTCCATGGCAAGCGATGAATCCTATGGAAGAGTCTTCACTGCTACAAAGACTTTATCCGATAAGTGTGTCATTACTGCAAAGATGGAATCAAGCTATGGAACAAAGACTGCAGTTCTTTCCCTTTCCTGTGTAGAAGGCTATAACCCTCCGAGTGCAGGAAGCACAGAAGCAGCATGGAGCGAGACTATCAAGGGTGCCATGACACTTGAATTGGGTGGCCATGTCCTTCCGTATTTCTATCTCGGCACAAAAGCTGCTACCTTAAAGCAGAGCAAGAACACCATCGAACTTGTCGGTGGTTCTTATAACAGCCTGATCCTTGCTTCTACAAAGGAAGCTCTTAAGACAATGGAAGGATTCACTTGGACCTTCACTGATGGTGTCGATAGAATCGATGGAACAGGTGTTGATAAAGACGGCAACAAGATCACCATCGCACTTTACAAGAACTCTAAGAACAAGGTCTATTTCAAGGCCACATATCTGAAAGCATTTGTCGTTCCGACAAATGGTGCCTGGAGCGAAGCCATCCAGAGCGCAATGACTACAAACTTCGGTGAGGTTTTGCCTTTTGTCTATCTTGCCATAGATGCTCCTGAAGCAGGTGAATTCTATGATGGAAGATTAGATATCAAAGGCGGAACATGGGATGATCAGATGTATGACCTTGCAGAAAAGGCGTTCAAGGCTTCCGGATTCACTCTTAGCACCGGAACCAGCGAAAATGATTCTGGTGAAATGGTCACTGCTTATAAGGAAAGCAATGGAAAACTGATCCGTCTTGCTGTCTATAATTCCAGTGATGTTGCTATGTATAGAGCCTGTGTCGATGAAGCTCCGACATATCCTACTGATCAGACCGATTGGTCTTCTGCTATCAAGACTGCTATTGAAGGATATATGGGAACCACGAATACGATTCCGTATTTCTATACTGGTGAAAGTACACCTACTACACGTCAAAGAACATGGCCCGGAAACGGAAAGATCTATTTGCAGATCTCTAACCTCAAGAACTGGAATCAAAACTATACATTGAATGCAAAGAAGGTTTTGGAAGCTGCTGGATGGACAACAACTTTCTATGCAGTTCAGGGAGACACCAGCTCTGCTGCAGGTGCTAAATTAGTCGAAAAGAATACTTATAGCGATGGCTCCAGTGTCGTCCTTACAATCAAGGCTGGATATTCAAATACCATCTATATCGCCTATCAGAAACCATTCACTCCTAGCCTTGAAACAAGTTGGGCTCCGACTGTTCTCAATGCGATGGAATCCAATTTGAATGGCCATGTCATTCCTTATTTCTATATGGGTACAGATGAACCTGCCTTCCAGTTCGACAGAACCACACATTGCTTGACGGTTGTCGGCGGTGTCTGGAATGAAGAAATCTATGGCTTAGCCGAAAAGGCTTTGAAAGCAGATACAAGCCTTGATTGGAATATTCTTTATGATTATTCTGTCGGCCAGTATTCTTCCGGCAAGACATTGATTGCGGTTGCTGAAGAAAAAGATACCGGCAAGCATCTCACCGTCAAGATCTATAATGCAACATCCGGTACAAACGAATACGGTGTCCAGGCTCCTGTCATGGAAGTCTATTACAACTAAAAATTTCAGACTGAATATGCATAATAAAGCGGCTCAGCAATGAGCCGTTTTATTATGCTTTTTTAAAGATGGAAGAGCTTACATTTATTCTAACCAATTCTGTACTTACTGATATTCGTTTGAGCTATTTTAATAAAATATTAAGAAAATGGTGATGAAATTTAAAGAAAACTGAAAAAACACAAAGTGGAAAAAATTCAATCAAGCGCTTACAAAAAGCCTTTTATTTTCATCACTTTTGTTCGAATTGATGAAAATTGGCTGATTTTGTTGAAAAAGCTGATGAAATTCTAAATTTTTAATACTTTTTGGCTGTTTTCTCATTGAAAAACATGTTTTAACTTCCAAAATCAAATATCAATAATTGTATATACCCATTTGGGAGGTAAACGATATGAGAAAAAATAAAATCATTCTTACGGCTCTGCTTGCACTCGTCCTTGGAGGCTGCGGAACCAATACGAATTCTTCGGTCTCTAAGCCAACAGAATCGGCTACGGCCAAGGACACAGGTACAGAAATAGCACCTGTCACAGAAGGTCCGGTTTCTACTGACACAACCAGTGATTCTGGTTTTGTCACAGACATCATGGATAGTTCCACTGAATCCAGTTCAGAGGAGTTTGAAGAGACATGGAATGATGATGTCTATGATTTGATGATGGTACATTTAGGAGAACAGGTTGTTCCCTTCTTTGACATGGGAAAGAATGTCGAAGCAAAGTGGGTTGCCAAGACCGGTCTTCTCACTGTCATGGGATCTAACAGTCTCAACAATAAGAGATTGCTGGAAGTCAAAGCCTTGTATGAGGAAAAAGGATGGACAGGAACAGAAGTCACAGATACCTCTGAATCTTTGACGGTGACAAATGAAGAACTGCATCTTTCTGCTGTTCTCTCTGAAGATAAGTATGGTTATGTTCAGTTTGCCATCACCTATGATGAACCGTTTGATGCAACAAAGGCAAAAGGCGAATGGAATGATGATGTCAAAGCAGCTTTCAATACTTATTTGGATGGCCATATCCTTCCTTATGTCTATCTTGGTACGGATAACAACCAGTATTTATCCTGGGCTTCTGGCTCAAAGATTCTCACTATTAGAGGAAAGAAGTGGGATGATTCCATTGCTGATGCTGCAAAGAAGGCTTTTGGCGATTTTCAGCTCGAAACAAGTGTCGATTCTTATGATAGAACAGTCTCTGTCTTTAAGAAAGTGTTCTCTGACGGCTGCAGTTTCTCTGTCAAAGTTTCACCTACTAGCAGCAAAGACAATCCGAAAGCCAACTATATCATCACCTATTCTGAGGTCTTTGACGCAAGCACAGTCACAGAATGGAAACAGGATGTCAAAGCCGATCTTGCAACCTTACATAATCACGAGCTCCCCTTTATCTATTTAGGAACAAAGGCTCCGACAAGCAAGAAGGGAACTAATACTGTTACAATCACCGGAAACAAATTCGATGTCGAAGTCATCACGACAGCTCAGGCTCAGTTTGAGAAGGCGGGATGGGAGACTTATAAAGGGACGGGTACATATGGTGATGCTGTTTTCGCACTTCATGTCTTTGATGATGGATGCACGATAACAGCCTCTGTCCAGCAGTCTTCTTCGTCTACTTCCAGTGCCTATAATACACTGGTCTTTGCGAGGTACGATAAACTGGTACCCTCAACTGATGTCACTGATTGGACGGATGCTGCAAGAGCCAACATGATCTCGAATCTTGGCGGTCATCTCATTCCGTTCAGCTTCATCGGCTCTACAATGACCAGCAAAGTCGATACAAGCACTAGAGCAGTGACAGTCACAGGGGATGCTTTCAATCCGACAATGGTCAGCAATTTCAAGGCTGTATTGGACAAAGATGGATGGACAGCAAAGTATTCGACAAATAAATACGGCAGAACCTTGGTGGCATCGAAAGAATTTGAGGATGGTACGGTTTCTTTGACAATCGGCGCTCCGTATTCTCTTTCTTCGAAGATCAGCGTTGTCGCATCCTATCGTGAAAAGTTTGATGTTCCTTCTTCCGGCGGATGGTCAGAAACAGACCTTCAGGCGATGAAGGATGCCTTAGGCGGATATTCTATTCCGTACTTCTATATGGGAACAGATGCACCGGTTGTCTCTGCCTCTAAGACTGTGGAAGGCTCGGTTACTATCACTGGCGGACTTTGGAATGATCAGATCACAGACCTGTTTGATGAGGCGATCAAGGCCGATACGGCATTGACATGGACGCTCTTGGATGATGGATCTTTAACTAATAAAATCATTTATCATGGAAAGGATGAGAAAGGAAATCTCCTTGTTCTTACTTTGACAATTCCAACTGTTGCCACAAAGAAAACATCGCTATTGATTCGTTATAAGGCTGCTTATGATCCGACGATGATGACAAAGTGGGATGATGATACAATCGCTGCGATGAAGACAAATCTCAACGGACATGAGATGCCGTTTGTCTATTTAGGAAGCAAGGCAGTCGCTGCTAAAATAAGTTCGACTGGCTTCACTATTGAAGCTGAAGACTATGCTACATTCGATCAGAGAATCCTTGACGAAGCTAAGAAGACTTTTGAAGCTGCTGGATTCACGACGAATACCAAATTGAACACCTACTATTATTCATGCCTTGAAGGAACAAAGACTTTCGATGATGGCTATACAGTTCGTTTTGTTTTGGAAAAGGCGGGTACAGCTGAATTGGCTGAGCCGCGTCTTGTCATGTATCTCGATAAGCCATTAACCGATACGAAGGCGGAAGATTATTCTTGGGGACTTACAATAGCTGATCAGACCAAGCTCGATAACTTCTTAGGAAGCTATAAGGCTCCTGATGTCTTTATGGGTACTGGAGCAACAGTAAAATGTTCTGTGTCTCAAGTCACAAAAGGCAACAACTACGCAAGACTCTATGCCTCCTTCAATAAGACAGTTGCGCCACAGAACAACGGCTATATTCTTCAGGCTAAGAAAGACCTTGAAACACAGGGCTTCACGATGACCAAATATGTCATCAACAACGGTTATACTGGATCCGGCATGGAATTCAGCAAGAAACTTGATGATGAAAATGAAATGAAAGTCGCTGTCAGAATGTCTTCTTCTAATATGGAGCTCTATATCTCCATCGTTCCGATCTTCACGCCTACGGAAAAAACCGCATGGAATGATAGAATTACTGCTCAAATGAAGTATTACTTTGATGGCTATGTTCTTCCTTTCTTCGATATTGGTGACGAATATCCGTCTGTAAAATTCGATTACACAAAGGGTACACAGACATTGGTTTTGCAAAGTGCTACATATGATGACTCTATCTTCACTTCCGCAGAAGCTGCTTTTAAGGCAGATACGACCTTTGGCGGAACATGGGAATGCTCGGTGTTTGAAGAGAAATCGACTGATAAGATGGAACCGTTAAAGAGCTTGCGTGCAAGATGCTATAACAAAAAGACGAAGAAGACAATGACAATCTTAATTGCTGCCTCTTATACTGGCGACAATATGAGCAAATACGTCAAGGCAACAGTCAATTACTTCTAAAATCTATGCAAAACAAAATCACTCCGCAAGGATTGATTTTGTTTTGTTTCTATATTTAACAATCTGAATTATATATGTTTAAGTTGTAGGATGATCTTTTCTATATCTGTTCATCTTGATTCTATTATAGATGTCGATGGCAAGGGAGGGAAGAATCATCAGAGATGGTAGAAGAATGAACAGCGTGATCGGCTTTTCGACTGTCTTCTTCGTAAGAAGATAGAAGAAGAGAGAATAGACAAGGAAGCAGATGATGGAGATATAGAAGAAGTTGCTTGTCGTCATCTTTTCCTTTTCGTTTTTCTTCAATAAGGAATAGTATTGTTTTTTGTCTTTGAAGTAGAAGATATCCATCACGATCTGATAGATGCAATAAGCGGCAAGGAAGAACTGGAAGAGAACAAGGATGGTATAGATGAGATAGAACCAGAGGTTGTCTTTGAAATCATCCGGCTGTTTTAGGAAGAAGTCGATGACATTGGTGAACATTGATCTCTCTCTCCTTTCTTTGTTTTGTAGCAAGGTGGGAAAATCATGCATAAGGCTAAGACAAAGGTGATACAGTCCTCGATAAGCCTCCATAAAAGAAGACTTTTTTCGGCCTGGTGTGATGCTTTTTTCACTTCTTTGTTTTCTGTCATACTGTTTCTTCCTTGAATTCTCTTAACATATCAATTATCCTTCTCGTCTATACATATTGTAAACCAATTGTCTATTAAATCAATTGAAATTATTCTTTGGCGTTCTTTTCAACGGCTTCATTCAGCTGAGGGGTGAATTCGTTGGTCCAGTCATAGTTTGTCATGAAAGAGCCGCTTTCAAAAGAGTTGTTCATGCCATCAAGAAAATCCCAGTAATCGGAGTGTACTCCAGTATTTCTTAAAAGCAGCTTTGCTTTTCCGAATTCGACAATATCGCCGACTCCATTGTCCTTCAATGTCTTTCTTAAGCGCCATACGGCATCGCGATAGAGCTTTTTGGCAAGGTCGAGCTCTTTCTCGGGCCAAAGGTGATAGATGGCATCGCTCATTGTCAAAGTGGAGCCGTGGTAGGCGGTAAGAAGAGCGAGAAGCTCTTTTGCTTTTGTCGATTTGAATCCGACTGCTTTTCCGTTGACAAAGAGATCAAATGGGCCTTGGCATTTGAGGAAGATGTCTCTGTTCTCTTTGGCTGTGATAGAGGAGACATAGAAGTTGAGCTTATCGGAATCGAAAGGCTTATAGCAGAATCCTAAAAGGTTGTCTCCTAATCTCTGCTGAATCTCTTCTTCATCATAGGTGAAGCCGGTGATAAAGATGATCTTGATGGTCGGATTGATCTTGATCAGTTTCTCGGCCAAGTCGACACCGTTGATGATCGGCATACGGATATCAAGGAATGCAGCATCGACTGCATTCTCTTCGCAATAGTCGAGAGCGTCCAACGGGTTTTCCAAGAAGAACTTGTATTCAATCTGTTTGTCATTGATGATCTGAAGCAAGAAGTTGCTCAAAGCTTCCATCTCATCATCTACTGCAATGATTTTCATAATATTATCTCCTATTTCTTTGGAATGATGATTTCAACTGTCGTTTCATCATCATCGTTTCTGACAGACAGCTTTCCTTTGATGGTCAGCTGCAGTCTCTCTTTGATGTTTCTGATTTCTTCTTCGTCCTCATCGATTGTATGACTATGTCGATGGTCTATCAATTGTACTACAAATTCTTTTTTGTTTTCTATAGAGGATACCTCCATCATGTTCTTTTCTTCATCAATATCCATGATATTCTGCATATAGAATTTTTCGATGATGGTAAGGATGGTCAAAGGCGGTATCATGAACTCGTAGGCTTCGATGTTGAGAACAAGCGGTATTGCTTTGTTCTCTCTTGTGCTTTGGAAGTCATTGAAGGAGATAAGACCATCTATTTCATCGGAGAATGTCACTAGCATTCTATTCATGGATGTGATGTTATAGCGAAGCACATTGGAGAAGGAGGAAAGGGAATTGTCTCCTTTCGAGAGATCTCTGTGGTAGGTGTCTTCGATGATGGAAAGAGCGTTGAATATGACATTGGGATTGACCTGCTGCTGAAGTGCAATCGTCTTCAGATAGGTCTGTTCGCTCATGATCTTTTTCTCTTCTTCTGCTTTCTTCTTTAGGTACATTGTTCTGATAAAGAAGACAGAATAGCAAAGAATGCTTCCGATGAAGATGGTATAGGAAATCATATAGGCAATCTGGAAGGAGAACATGTTTGCGTCATCAAGTGTTGCTATGACAATGTTCCCTAACAAGGAGAAGAAGAGGATGATATAGATGTTTTCAATGGTATTTGTATTGGATGATGAAATCTGATAGAAGGTCAGAACAGAATAGAGAATGATGCAGATGATGAAAGGAATCAGGAAGGTCGTATGATAGATCAAAGAGAGTCTGCTGATGATGGTGCTGATTCCTAAGACACTATAGGCTGTGATCAACAGCTTTCTCTGAGGTATCTTTCTGTTCAGAATGATACATAAAGGACAAACGATCATAAACAATCCCAAGAAGACAATTGAAATCGATTTATATAGCGTATAGGAGGTATTTGGTATGTTTATCAGCTTCATGATGACAAGTCCGTCACCGGAGAAAAGCCAGTAACATAGTAAACACAAGGCGGCCAGTGATGGAGGAAGCGTCTTAAGAAAACCGGATCTCATGATACCGGTGATCGTCAGAAGCAAAAGACATCCCATCATGACACCGAGAATGCAGAAGAGAAGGAGCTGTCTTCCTCTCTGCCTTGGTGTCTGAATCTGACTGGAGATGATCGTCGGCCCTTTGATGATGCAGGCATGATGGGAGTTTCCGACTTCGATTGTCACTGTGATTTCGTTTTTTGTAGTTCTGAAATCCGCTTTTTTCGTAAAACGGTTTTCGATCTTATCCTCTTCTTTGATTTTGCTGGGTTCACCGTTCTGACCGATTAAGACATTATCAAAGAAGATTCGTAAAGAGGAGTAGGAATAATCGCTGTCGGCTGTGATCTTGATGCCGACAGGGACATTGATGATTTTAAAGCGATAGCTTGCATAGCCGCTGGTAGGAAGATTCTTGCCGTCTACTTTTACCGATGTCCAGAAATCAGGAAGAGTGATCATACTATCAGGCTTTGCTTTCTTTTCCTTGTCAGTCACAATCCATTTGTTGTAATAGAATTCCATGCTTCCTTTCACATAAATGCCGTCGGTTCTCTGGCTGATGTCTCTGTTATGGAAATCCATGACGCCGTTTCTGATCATATAGGTGCTGTTTTTGTATAGCGATGTATCAAAAATGATTCCTAAAATAGAAGGCAGAAGAAGGAATAGGACGGAGAGAGCAATGGTGATGATTCTGTTTTTTCTGTTCTGTTCTTTCATAACAGTGCCTTCCCTTCATACGGAAAAACAATCGTTGTCTTGGTTCCGTTTCCAAGACTGCTTTCGATTTTGATCTCTGCATTGAGATTCAGATGGAGTCTTTCGATCAGATTCTCCTGACCGATAGACGTGCTTTTCGTTTTTGAAGTATCGTATCCGATGCCATTGTCATTGATGACGATGACGACATTTCCGTCTTCAAGGCTTGATGAAATGCTGATGAATCCATCATCCTTTTCATTCACTTTGGAGTAGTTGACGGAGTTCTCGACAATTGGTTCGATCGTCAAAGGGGGAACCATGAAATTGACGAAATCAAGATCGAGAATCAAATCGAAAGGCTTTGAAAAACGTTTGTTCTCCAATTCGATATATTGATTGATGGTTTCAATCTCTCTTTCAAAAGGAATCATCTCCTCTTTCATGTTCTTGATAGATTGGCGGAAGTTCTTAGAGAACATCGCCATGACTTCGTCTCCTTCTTCCATGTTCTCATGGTATAAGGAGCGGATGACAGACAATGTATTGAAAAGATAGTGTGGCTGAATCTGCTGTTTCAATGCGTTCTCTTTGATTCTGATTTTCTCATTGTAAAGCTTGTTGTAGTTCTCTGCAGATTTGACATGCTGGAAGAAGAGAACAATGAAGTAGATGATGAATAAAGTCGCTCGTATGGCGGAGATGACAGAAAAGACTCCTTTGCTGTTGAAGGAGAACGGAGATTTGATTCTGATGATTTCATACAAAACATCACCGATTGTCAAAGAGAGAACAAAGACATTCAGATAGGAAATGTTCTCTTGGGTGCCGGAAAAGAAGTGATAGGCATAAATGAGAAGAGGAAGAATCAGAATGATATAGGAGATATATTGATAAGGAGTATCGTACAACGAGAAAATAGAACAGAGCGAAGTGAGGAAAACCAAACCATTGATGAGTATTGTTTTCAAAGTCAGTTTTCCGTTGTTCTGGGCTTCGGAAAGCGTGATGATATAGATGAATAAGGCGGTGAGAGTATATTGCAGGAATTCAAAGACAAAGTAGTTCGGATAGATGGAAAAACGATTGAAGACATTCAGTCCATCGCCGGAGAACAGCAATGTCAGAAACAGAATGATGGTCAAAGAAAGAATGAAACGGGAAGAAGGATTCTTTCTGTCGGTCAATAAGAAGGACAATGCGGTAAGGATGGAAGCTAAGATGATTCCAAAAGAGAAAAAGATGATAGCTTCTGCAATCGATGCCTGACGGGAAGACTTTGTCGACGGGTAGATGCTTGGTACATCTTGTAAACCGCCATGTCCGTTGTTTCCGACTTCGATTGTCATAATGACAACGCCATCGTCAGGAACGACAAGTGAAGACTGAGAGAATATCTTCCCAGATATATTGTTGGTGTTCTCCTCTTTGGAAAGAACGCCGTAATGATAGACGATGGTATTATTGAAATAGATTTTGACACTGTCTCCGTAATCCTGTTTTGCAATAGAAAAGATCTGACCGGGTTCGATGTTCTTCATCGTCATCCTATAGGTCGCAAAACCATCGGATGTCAGTTTATAGTTTTTCCCGTTTCGATGCAGTTCTCTTCCTACCCAGGAATCCGGCATATTGATCTTTCCATCTGATATCGGATTCTTGATATGATCTGTCATCAACCATTGGTTATAGTAAAACTCGTATTCTCCATTTGGATAGACGATGTTTCCAGAATAGGTGTATCCGTTGAAATCCATGACGGTATCCACTAAGGACACTTTGATTTTTGCTTCATTTGCTTTATTGATGGACCACAATAAAAGAGTCTGCCCGAAAAGCGAAATCAGCAAAATGATGAAGGTGATGATCTTCTGATAGACCTTGCGTTTTTTATTCATCAAATGATATTTTATCAAATCAATACACTCATTACTTATAAATATATGTAATATGTAAAATCATTAAGAATGATTGTGCAAAAAACTATTGTTAACAAAAGAAATCATTTTTGATAGAATAGTCTAGGTCAGAATAATAAAGGAGATTTATATAATGGCTAAGATTGTTAATGTACATGGTCGTGAAGTTCTTGATTCCCGTGGTAATCCGACTGTTGAAGTCGAAGTTTTACTCGACGATGGAACCAAGGGAAGAGCTATTGTTCCTAGCGGTGCATCCACTGGCGAAAGCGAAGCTCTTGAACTCAGAGATGGAGATAAGACAAGATATTGTGGAAAGGGAACCCTTAAGGCTGTTGAAAACGTCAACACCAAGATTGCTCCCGCAGTTATCGGCTTAGACGCCTACAATCAGGTCTTGGTTGATGAAACCATGCTTAAGCTCGATGGCACACCTTTCAAGAAGAACCTTGGTGCCAATGCTATCCTCGGTGTCTCTCTTGCTGTTGCCCACGCTGCTGCTGATTCTCTCCATATGCCTTTATATCGTTATATCGGCGGAACCAATGCCAAGGTCATTCCTACACCTTGCATGAACGTCATCAACGGCGGTGCTCACGCACAGTCCACAGTTGACTTCCAGGAATTCTTCATTATCCCTGCAGGATTCGAAACCTATCATGAAGCTTTAAGAGCTGGTGTCGAATGCTTCCATGCTCTTCAGAAAGTCGTCAAGTCTCATGGTTATGAGACCGGTGTCGGCGATGAAGGCGGCTTTGCTCCTTCCTGCAAGAACGGAAACGAAGAACCGTTATCTTTGATTGCTGAAGCTGTTGCCAATGCTGGCTACAAGCTCGGCGAGCAGATCTTCTTAGGTATGGACGTTGCTTCTTCTGAATTCTATGAAGGCAATGGTGTCTATAACCTTAAGAAGTCCGGTGAAGGTGTCAAGACCACTGAAGAGATGATCCAGTACATGGAGAAGCTCGTCAAGGATTATCCTGCCATCATCACCATCGAAGACGGCCTTGCCGAATCCGATTGGGAAGGATGGGCAGAACTCACCAAGAGACTCGGTGGAAAGATCCAGCTTGTCGGTGATGACCTCTTTGTCACCAATCCTGAATTCGTCAAGAAGGGTATCATCAATCATGTTGCCAACTCTGTTTTGATCAAGGTCAACCAGATCGGTACTTTGACTGAAACTTTGGATGCCATCCGTCTTGCTCAGACAAATGGCTATACCTGCATGGTCTCTCATCGTTCCGGTGAAACCGAAGATGTCACCATCGCTGATCTTGCTGTTGCTGTCAATGCTGGCCAGATCAAGACCGGTTCTGCTTCCAGAACTGATCGTATGGCTAAGTACAATCAGCTTCTCCGCATCGAGGAAGAACTCGGTGATGAAGCTCAGTATTTAGGTCTCAAGGCTTTCCAGAACAGAAAGTTCTAATCTGATTCACTGAATTCAAAATAGGGAACCCCGCGGGGTTCCCTATTTCTGTTGCATGTTTTTTCTTTGAAAATGATGGGAATATTTTTGCGTATTACCTGTTTTTAAGTACAACTGCTCGAAAAAGGAAAGTTGTACTGATAAAAGGTAATACATTCTTCACTCGCTTCATATCTATTTAATATGACTAAATCATATAGCTTGAATATATTCGAAAAGAGTAATATGATTAATATACCCCTAGGGGGTATATAGAACATGAAAGAAAACGAAAAATACAATGTAACCGGTATGACCTGTGCATCCTGTCAGATGCATGTCGAAAAAGCAGTTTCCCATTTAAAAGGAGTCAAGGAGTGTAACGTCAATCTGATGATGAACGATATGACGGTCACTTATGATGATAAGCTGACAAGCGATGATATCATCAAAGCTGTTGAGAAAGCAGGATATGGAGCATCTCTTGCTATTGAAGGAAGAAAAGAAACAAAACCAAAAGAGGATAATATTGAAACGAAGTCATCGTTGATTCGATTGATTCTGTCTATTGTACTTTTGATTCCTCTTTTCTATATTTCGATGGCCTATATGACAATGGGAGAATGGAATTGGCCCTTAGGTGCATTCGGAGAGAATCCTTTCTATATCGGTTTGACTGAGATGGCTCTCTCATTGATCATCATGCTATTGAATTATCGCTTCTTTGTCTCTGGATTCAAGTCCATGATCCATGGCGGAGCGAATATGGATACGCTGGTCGCATTAGGAAGCTCTGTCGCATTCATCTATTCCTTTGCGATGATGTTTGTCATGTCCTCTTATGCCAAGGACAATGAATGGAACAAGGTGATGATGTATTCGATGAATCTCTCTTTTGAGACATCAGGCATGGTTCCTACTTTGATCAGCATCGGAAAGACACTGGAGACCATCTCCAAAGGAAAGACGGCCTCTGCTATACGATCCTTATTAGCAATGGCTCCGAAAGAAGCGTGTGTCATAAGAGACGGAGAAGAGAAAATCATTCCTGTCGATCAGGTCAGATTAGATGATACTTTCATCGTAAGACCTGGACAGAATGTTCCTGTCGATGGGGTTGTCATCGATGGAACATCTGCAATCGATGAATCAATTCTGACAGGTGAATCTCTTCCTGTCGATAAGGGAAAAGGCAGTTCAGTATCATCTGGTACGATGAATAAAAACGGAACTCTTATCTGCAAAGCAACGAAGGTAGGAGATGAAACGACCTTAAATCAAATTGTGAAAATGGTAGAAGAAGCAAGCGGAACAAAAACCAATATTTCCCGCATTGCTGATAAAGTGGCTGGCGTATTTGTTCCGATTGTCATCTCCATTGCTCTTGTTGTATTCATCTTCTGGCTGATCTTCGGAAAAGGGTTTGTATCTGCTAATCTTCATGTCACTACATTCTCTTATGCTTTAGAGCGTGCCATTGCTGTTTTAGTCATCTCCTGTCCTTGTGCTTTAGGGCTTGCAACTCCAGTTGCCATTATGGTCGGCAATGGAAAGGCAGCAAGAAACGGAATCCTTTTCAAAACGGCTTCTGCGATGGAAGAGACAGGGAAAACAGATTATGTTGTCTTAGATAAGACAGGTACGATTACAAAAGGTGAAATCAAGGTTTCCAATATCATCTCTTTAGCGGATGAAAATGAATTGTCTTGTATTGCTTACTCTTTGGAAAGAGGATCAGAACATCCTCTAAGCAAAGCAATCACCTCTTACATGAGTGAGAAGAATGTCGAGAAAATCGATTGTGTCGATTTTAAGGCACTGCCTGGTTCTGGTGTAGAAGGTATAGTTGATGGTAAGAGATGTTTTGCCGGAAACGAAAAGATGATGAAAGAGAGAGGAATCGCTCTTGATGAAGTAAAAGACAAAGTCTCTGAGGAACAGGGACAAGGAAAGACCTGTCTCTTCTTTGCGAAAGAGAATCAGTTATTAGGCGTCATATTTGTTTCGGATGTCATCAAAGAGGATAGCAAAGAAGCAATTTCCTTGATGAAGGAAGAAGGACTTTCTGTGATTATGCTCACTGGCGATAACTATAGAACGGCTAAGAAGATTGCTTCTGATGTCGGAGTCGATGCTTTTGTAAGTGATGTCCTTCCTGATGGAAAATCGGAAGTGATCAAAGAACTGAAAAAACACGGAAAAGTCATGATGGTAGGAGACGGCATCAATGATGCACCTGCTCTTACAGAAGCTGATATCGGTGTCGCTATCAAAAAGGGAAGCGATATCGCTATGGATTCTGCAGATGTCATCTTGATGAAATCTTCATTGATGGATGCTTTAAAAGCAATCCGCTTATCAAGACATACCTTCCTCAATATCAAAGAGAATCTCTTCTGGGCCTTCATCTACAATATCATCATGATTCCGATTGCAGCCGGTGCCTTTTCTTCTTTAGGTCTGGCAAAGATGAAACCTTGGATGGGTGCAGCTATGATGTCTGTTTCTTCACTTACTGTCGTGCTTAATGCACTGAGAATCAATCTCTTCTCTTTGGATAAGAAGAGAAAAGCGAAAGCAAAGAAAGAGATACCGTCTATTCTGACAAAGAAGAAGATTACTGATACAAAGAAAGTGACATTGCTGATTCCTGATATGATGTGTGAGAATTGCGTAAAGCACATCAAAGAAGGATTGTTATCAAATCAGGATGTTGTCAGTGCTGATGTATCACTGGAGAAGAAAGAAGCAGTCATTGTGATCGATAAGTCATCAGATATACAGGACCTTATAAAAACAATAGAGGGCCTTGGCTATCAGGCGAGTATAATACAGGAAAATAAATGAAGGAGGTAATTATCATGTCATTGTTTTCTAAAAAGCAGGAAGTGTTGATTGAAGGGATGAAATGTGAAGGATGCGAAAGACATATGGAAGAGGCCTTAGGCAAAATCGAAGGTGTAAAGAGCGTCAAGGCATCCCATACTGACAACAACGCAATTGTCAAAAGCAAGAATGGAATCAGCGAAGAGGATGCAAGAAAAGCAGTAGAGAGCTGCAATAAGAAGTTCTTAGGAATCAAAGAGATCTAATGAAAGCCGATCATAAACAGATCAAGTCCAGATTGAATATCGTCAAAGGCCAATTGGAAGGAATATCCAAGATGATCGATGAGGATGCATACTGCATCGACATCTCCAACCAGATATTGGCTGTGATATCAGCGCTGAAAAAGATCGATAATATTGTGATTGCCAATCACATCCGTTGCTGTGTGATGGATGCAAAAGGCAAAGAAGACGAAGAAGAAAAAATGAAGGAGCTTGAAAAGACTTTGGACAGAATGACAAATTAGTCTGTCTTATCTATCTCCTGTCTGTATCGATATGAATTGTCTCTCCTAGAAGTTTTTAAGGGGAGACATTTTGATTTAACTAAATAATGCGGTGTGGAATTTTGAATGATAAATAATGGCTTACGTATTATGTTTTCAATCATTTTTTAAGATATATGGACATATTAAGCCGCTAAGTGAAGCTCAAAAAAGCGGTTACAAGTTTCTTGAACATTAATGCATCATTTCGTACTAATTAATAACAAAACGTTGCTTTTTTTTAATAAAACATCAGTTTTTTTCTTTTTTTTGCAAAAGGGAACTTTTAAAAAACAGGCTCACTGTTTTTTTCTTTTTTAAAAAATAAATATACTCGTTATGTCGATGCATTTCGAAAAATAAAAAGAATGGAGGATTTCTTTATGAGTGCATTAGCTACTATTTTATGTTTTACGACTTTGTTCAACACATCATCCGCTGGAAATGTTTCATCTGAGGCAAATACATTTTTGCGGGATGCGGCTCAAGAGGTTGTTGTAGATTCTGTTGACTCAGTTGATTTCCAAGAGCCTGATTCAGAATTGCTTTTATCAGATGCGGTTTCAAAGCAAGTGATGGATTACACGCTTTTTACTTATGGATTGATGAGTGATACTATGTATGAGTCTTTGCAAGCCTATTTGAGTGAAGAAGATTCTTTATCTTCTACAGAAAACGGTATGCTTACTTATGATTGCCTTTCTGGTTTTGTTAAAGAGACTAATATGAATTTCATGACTCTTTTGAAGACAAGCACTGAATTTACTATAGAAGGTAGTGAAACGTTTGATGATGATGGCGAGGAGGAAGAATGGGATTCATATACAACAGTAGATTCCGAACCGGAAGAAAATCAAGAGTGTGACTATTCTGAAGAAATCCCATTGATTGAACACAATGATTCTAATATGGAGATGGCTGTCAATAAAAAGGGTTTTTTTGACGGAAGGTTTATTGGCATTTATGCTAACAAAGATGCTTGCGTTGCGGTTTATAATAAATTTACAAAGTTTGTTCGAAATAAAATCGCTTTATCCGCGGCCGGCTTTTCAAGTGCTGAAGTCTTAGCAGCTTTAGAGTTGGCTTTTCCTGAAGCGGTGGCAAGTTTAACTTCATTATTTAGTTCTATGATTGCTGAATTTTCAGCATATTTGTCTTCGTTAGGTGGACCAATCGTGACTGTAATTGCTATTATTGTTGCGGTGTTTGCTGTTTTGCTAACTACTATTCTTGTTTCAATGTATTATTGTGGTAGTAAACAATGTGGCTTTGCTATCGGCTGGATTGTTCATTCTTTATTCTCTTGGGAATGGATTAATGAGGTGGTTTATGATTGAACAATTGAATGATAAAAGATATACGTGGCTCTATCTGTCTTTGCTTCTGAATTTTGTATTTGCATTCATTGTAGGCATCTATACCTATTTTGATGGTATCTACTATGATCAGAACAGCCCATTGCTGAGACTTCAGATCATTGTCATTTCCGTATATTCTCTCTTGTATTTCTTATCCCTTGTTTCCAGCACAGTTTCTTATTTTGTACACAAGGGAAAGAAAAAGCTCTTTTTCTCTCTTTATATTCTTCTTTTGTTGGCTTTGTCTATCGGTTCTATGTTTTTATCGAAAATCACAGTCAAGATGGATTCTGATACTTTTGATATACATGCCAATGTAGCTCCGTTCTTCCTGCTTTTTGTTCCAGTTCTGATTCTTATCAAATTCTACCTTCATCGATTTGTCTTCTTGGATATCATCAGAACAAGAAAAGAAAACGGAATGCCGATTCATCTGCAGGATATGTTATTTGATAAGAAAAAGTTAGAAACATCTACTGTTTTTACGATGAACATGAGAACGATATTGTGGGTGATCATCTGGGCTTATATGTGTGCATCCGGTATGTTTCTTTGTTTTTTTGGAATCGATTTTCAGAATGCGTTATTAGCAAGCTGTCTTTCAATCGGCTTTGTTTTATGCATTCTGATAACTGCCTTGTATCTCTTCTTGACTGATAAAAAGAAAGGACTGCTCACTTCATCTGTTCCTCTTCTTGCCTTTACTGCACTGAGTCTTCTTGTTGTTCTGTCTTGCTATTTTGCCTATCTGTTCTTAAAGAGTACAAATCAACTAGATATGATTCCTATCTCTCTTTCTATGAAGATGATCACACCGATCGCGTTCTGTATGCTCCTTTTGATTCTGTCTTTCCTTCCAACGATATTCAAAGCGATGAAAGAAAATACAGAAAACAAGAAACTTCAGAAAAAAGAAAAGGATTGCTTCAACAAATAGCAATCCTTCATTCGATATTCAGTTTCTCTTTCTGACTTTCAATAGCTGCTTCTATTTCGTTCATGACATCTTTCATCTGATGCTTGATTTCATGTTCCCAGAAACGAAGCACGACATATCCTAAAGAGACTAACTTCACTTCTGCTTTTCTGTCTCTTTGCTGATTCTTCAGTATTTTCTGATACCAGTAGTCTTTGTTCTCTTTCAGCTGTGATTCGATCTTGTTGAGATCATATCCGTGAAAGAAATCTCCGTCACAGAAGATACAGATTCTGTATTTGGATAAGAGGATATCAGGATGACCTGGAAGAGAGGATACATTCTTTCTATATCGATGGTTTGATGCATAAAGCTGTTTCCTTAACATTTTCTCAATCGAGGTATCCTTGCCTCTGATTCTGGACATGTTATAGGAGACGGCTTCTTTAGTTTTCTTCATGCTGATGAATGTAACGTAAGGCGCCTCTCAACACTTGTTTGTCTGTCTCATGCGTAAGGATGGCAAGTGCTCTTTTCTCGATGAGCCATTCGATGTGATTGACTTCGCTTTCCTGCGGTTTGATATGATTGGAAATAGGGGTGGCCAGGAAGAATGTCACATCCTTTTTGATATCCTGTGTAGGCTTATAAGTGATGGTATGGGAGAAATTGGTATCCAGTCTGACGTCAAGATCTGTTTCTTCTTTGATTTCTCTTAATGCGCACTGTTCGGGTGTTTCACCTTCTTCGATATGACCTTTGGGCAAAGAGATGTGTCCTTGCTGCATGAATTCGATCAGGATATAGATGGAATCTTTTCTTTTCTCGTAGACGACGGCACCATAGCTGTATTCTTGTTTCATGTTTTATGCCTCTTTTTGTGTTTCTAATTATTATAACAAAAAACTCCGCTATACCCGAAGGTATAACGGAGAGAGCAAAAGGAATTTTTATGTTGGAACTTATTATCAATTTCAGGTGTCTCAAGAAGTCATTTCTTTTGACACTAACAATATACTAAGTTGAGACCTGATTGTCAATAGTTTTTTGAAGAAATTGAAAACTCGGTCCTAAAAATGAAGTCAAAATAACATTTGATGTTAAAAAGTCCGAATTTTCTAGGAAAATTTCAACAACAAATGTTCACGAAATTGGTTGTTTATAAAGTCGGTAAAAAGCCAAACAAACATTAAAACAATGAGTTTACTATATTATTCGCTATAATTCCCACCCTATTATAGTATGAGAATCCGCTTGTCATTTTTAACGTTTGTCTAAGTTCGATTCCTGAACGAAATGTTCAAAGAACTCCTGATGGACGATAGCATCATTGGGCCTATTGGATGTCTGATAGACTGCATTTGCAAGCATCAGGAAAAGGAATACTGGAATCAGATAGATGGAATCTCCGACATATCCGATCAGATTCAATTGAAGAAGGAATACAAGGAACAAGAATCTTTCGCTTGTCTTTTTCTTCAATGAAATATAGTAGAGATTGATTTCAAAGATGACATAAGCGATAAGGGAAAGAGAACCACCGAAAGTCATAGTCGTCAATACAGTGTTGCTTGAGAAGGTGATGATTCCATCCTTTGTCATACTGGCGATGGACGGGCCGAAGAAGGGATTCTCTTTGAACATAGTGATCGCATTCTGATACAATGCCCATCTTCCCTCTGGAATGTCGCTTAAGGGATTGAGAGCCTTCAAAGAGTTGATGATGTTGGTGTTTGCCGTATGATTCAGACCGATCAGAAGAGAAAGGATCGAACCTGTGACAATCAATGAAATGAGGACAAGATAAGGATATTTGTTCTCGTAAGTTCTGAAGGAGAGGAAGATGATAGGAACAATGGAAAGGAGAAGGCATACAAGACCGGAAGAAGAGGAGATCAGAAGGATTCCGACGATGTTGCATAAGACGACGGCGATGGCGCTGTATTTCTTCTTTGCGGTATTCATCGCCAAGAAAGGCAGTGATAAACATAATATCGTACTTGCAGTCGAGCTGTTAAGCGCCCATCCTAATGAGAATGATTTCCATTCTAATGGGGCAGCCTGTTTATCAAGAACGATAGCTAAGATGACCTGCAGGGTGATGACAACATCCAAGCATGCGATTGAGTGGGAAAGATAAGGAAGTGTTTCTCCTCTTCCTAATACTGTGAAGAAGAATATCGATAAAAGGATCAGTAAATACAGAGCGGTGATATATAAGATGCCGCGGTAGTCTTTGCTTCCGTCTTTGATCATGTTGTAGAGGTAGGAGACTAAAAACGTGGATACAAGGATCAAGAGGGAGAAGAAGAGTTCGCCTTTGACAAGTTTCGGTTTGTTGATCGCCAGAAATACAATGCAGGAAAGAATCAGCGCGATACCGGTGAGAAGGACTTCTCCCGGTATGCCGTTTAGTCCTGATACATTGTTCGGAAGCACGATTTCAAAGAGGAAGAGAGGAAGATAGCACTTTCCTTCTTTTCCAAAGAGAGGAAGAAAACAGGCTAACGCATAAAAGGAAGCCGGAAGATAGACTAACGGGTCAGGTGTTATCCATGTTAAGAAGGCAAGCAGTGCTATTGTGATAGGATAAAAGACAGAAGAAAGATATTTTCTGATCTCATCCAATAAGGTATTGATTTGCATACAATTAGTATAACAACCGACATCAATTTCTAAAAGAGCATAATTTTCTTTTTGAAATAGGTGGAAAAGATGGATTGATGAACAAACGTGATAGAAAAAACGCTCTATTAGTGTTTTAATAATAAGGTATTTATATGGATATCACATTAATCAAACAAAGAACAGAAAAGTATCTGAATCAGTTCACCGCTTCTGTGAAGGAAAAGGCAAAGAATCTTTATCATGCTTTCAGAAATCCGGGAGATAAAATGAAATGCTTTTATCTTCTTTTCATTGTAGCTAACCTTTGCTTTATCTACACATGGCTGAATCATTCTTTTACAGTACCGTTGAGCGGAGACTACTCCTTACAGGAGATGACTTTCATCTTCAACGGATATGATGACTGGCATTACTTCTTCAGGACAGGTGAGTTCCCGCAATGGGATAGAAGCGTCTTCCTTGGAATCGACAATATCGGCGGAAACTCCTTCTATTATCTTTTCGATCCCTTTGTGCTGATCCTCCTTCCATTCCCACGCGACTGGCTTTTGGTCCTTCAGGGATTGGAATTTGTTCCTAAGATGGTGATGGCAGGCATGTTCTTCTACTGGTACTTAGGTTCGTTTGAACTCTCACCCAGAAACAGAACGATCGGCGCCTTGGCCTTTGCTTTCTCCGGTTATTCCATGTGCTATTTATGGTTCCACTTCATCGACTCAGTGGCTTTTCTGCCCCTCTGCTTTTTAGGAATCGAGAAAATCATCAGAGAAAAGGATCCTCGTGCATTCCTCGTCGGATTCTTCCTTGTTGCAATGACGAGCTATTTCTTCTTTGTCGTCTATATGATCGGCATCTTCATGTATGCTCTGTTCCGTTATTTCCAGACGATCAAAGAAAGAAATTACAATGAAAACATGGCAGTCATGGGAACTGGTATTCTCAGCTTCATCTTTGCTGTCATGCTTGGACTTTTTGTCCTGCTTCCCGGTATGGCTGTTGCAAAGAGCATGCCGAGAGTCACATCAAGCTCCTATCTTGAAAGCATCCTTTCCGCTCCTTCTTTGTCTGAAAAGCTCAAAGCGATCTTCACCTTCACTGGTTCTACTGCCCACAATCAGGTGACTCCTCTTCTCAATTTCCTCTTCATGGCCGATGACTGCTATTACTCCAATCTTCTCAATGTCAATTGGTATGACAATATGGCAGGTTCTTTATATGCGACAACCCCGATACTGATCATGTTCTTCGTCTCTGTCTTAGATGCCTTCAAGAGAAAGAAATGGTCATATCTTATCGGTCTTTTCATCGCCTGTCTATTGATCATGACACCGATCGGATTCTATCTCTTCTCTGGTTTCACAGTCGGATATGCAAGATATTTCATTCTTCCTATCGCCTGCATGATCACATGGTGCTGTCTGACCTTGGAGAGAAGAAGAGAGATACCGAAGACTTATTTGGATATCTCGATGGTCATCATCTCTGTCCTTTATGCGATCAGCTGCTATCTCATCATCTATGAGGTCGATCTTTTCCCCAGCCATTTCACTGGAACATACTGGGATGACAAGATGATTCTTATCATCGTCTGCTTTGTCTATCTTCTCATCTGCTATCTTGTCATGAGACCTCTGTTCCATAAGAAACAGTTTTCTTATGCCACATTGGCTCTTATGTCTATCAATATCATCGGCATGTGCAATGCCACAATCATCTGTCACGGCACCTCCTCGATCTCTAAGATCTCCTCTTATCCGGAAGAGACCAAGATTGTGGATATGCTTAGAAACGATGAGAACGGAGAAGACTTCTATCGCATTTACAATACGACAGCGACAAGAAACAATTCCAACGTTCCTTTAAGGGAAGGATATTCAGGACTGAGCGACTTCCACTCTGTCTATCCTTTCAATGCACAGGATTTCTTAGACAGAAGCAGGATTCCGCACGGCTATCGCAACTGGTCGATGGGTATCTACAACAGAAGAGAAAACCTTGAAACGTTCTTAGGAACAAAATATTACATGGTCGACCGCGTCGAAGACAACTTCTCGACGCTTTCCGTTCCGAAAGCCTATCCGGAAAGAGTGGATTCCAACGGATATCTTGTCTATGCATCGGATTACGATATTCCTTATGGATACAAGAACATCCTCTCTTTGACAGAAGAGGAGATGAAGGCGCTCGGTGTCAATTATTTGAAAGAGACACTCGACTATCTTAAATCTGATGCCTGTACAAAAGCTGTCTATGTGAATACGAACTTCATCGATTTCGCTTTCTCCTTCTCCACAGTCATGAATACCTCATGGTTAGTTACCAATCTCAATTACAAGAGATATGAAGATGATCTTAGTTATGGCTTATACGAGGATCTTAACGAATATCCTCTTCTTCGCTTTGCCATGCTTGATGAAAACGACTATAACCGCTTCGTGTTCAACAAGAAATACAATGCAGGAAAAGTGAATCTGTTCGGAGACAATTATCCGACAACGGATATCGAAGAACAGACTACACCTGCAAAGAGGGCGGCAAAGTTCCAGAGCCTTCTCACTTCCAGCAATGTGGATTATGTTCCTTATGACAAGAACGTCGATTATAAGTCTGGCACTGTAAAGAAACCTACCAATCCAATCATGCTTCTCTCCAGTTCGACAGGAAACTATGCCAGAATGAAGATCACAGTCTATTCTGCTTCTTGGCCAGCGACAGAGAGAAATCCATCCGGCGAATATGCAGTCTGCGATCCTAATGATGCTTCCAATCAGGTGTGTCTAAGCACATTCAGACAGGAGAATCCATGGGCTTATGAAAACGGAATCAGACCAGGAGACCGCGTCTATAATTACGATACGTTAAGAGACGAAAACGGAAATACTTCCGCTGATTATTCAAGAGACGTCTTATACAACTCCAAGATTCTCATCACGGCGATGGATGGAAAAGGCAATCCGACTTTGTTCTGCGAGGATGCAGATCCAAATGATCCTATAACCGGATCTTATATCTCTATCAATGATGATGACAATATCGAATGGCGTTTCTTTGATAAGAACGATAGGCTGATCTCCTTTGCCCGTCATCCTTATGTCGAATACAAGAAAGCGCACGGCTATTATGTCGATAGACCTGTCAGCAAGATTTTAGGCATCGTCAAGACAGGAACAAAGGATGATCCTGTCAGATTGGATAAACCCTATCTCTACATCACCAGAAACAGCGAGTATCAAAGAGCAATCGATGAGCTGAAAGCAAATGCTGTCACCATCACCAAGAGAAGCGAAGACAAAGTCGAGTTCTCTACTGATTATGCAAACGACCGCTTCATCGTTCTGAATTATCCTTTCCAGGATGGCTTCAAAGTTCAGGAAGTCAAAGTGAAGGATGACGGAACGACATCTTACGAGGAAGTCGACCTTTACAAGGCGCAGGGAGGATTCATCTCCTTTGAGGCCAAGAGCGGAAACCGCAATTATGTATTTACTTATAGTAGTCCATATTTCAAATTAGGATGCATGGCTACTGCTTTAGGATTGTTTGTCACGTTTTTATGCCTTGCTTATTTCGGCTATCGCCGCAAGCAAGAGAAATTGATTGCGTCTTGTACGCTTCATTCGGTTGTCGATGAACATATCTTAAAGGAGAAACATCGCTATGACGACTTTGAAACATCACTTAGAAGGTAATGCAGTCTATTTTCAGTCCGGTGGTCCAACAGCTGTCATCAACACATCTTTTTTAGGCGTTTACGAGACTTTCATGTCTTATCGTGAAACGGAGAAATTCTTCGTTTCACGATATGGAATATCATCTCTTCTTGAGAATAAATTAGAAGAAGTGAAAGGAGACTACTCTTTCCTCCGCTTTGAAAATGGAGCTCATTTCGGCTCCTTGAGAAAATTCCTTCCTGAAGAAGAGGACTGTGAAATCGGAGCGACATTGGTCGACAGTCTCAAGAAGAACAATATCCGTTATGTCTTTATCAACGGCGGAAACGATTCGATGGATACCGCCTATAAAGTCAACCAATATTGCCTCTATCATCACTATGACTGCTATGTCATCGGCATGCCGAAGACCATCGACAATGACCTCTATGGATGCGATCATACGCCAGGATATGGAACAGCAGCAAAGTTTGTCTGCAACACGCTTCTTACACTGACTTATGACGAATACAGCTACAAGAAAGGAAAGATCCTTCTTGTCGAGACGATGGGAAGAGATTCCGGCTATCTTGCTGCTTCCGCTGTCCTTACCGCAGTCCGTGGAAAAAGACCGGATTATATCTATGTTCCGGAAGTCGACTTCGACATCGATTCCTTTATGGAAAAGGCGATCAGGACTTATCAGGAAAAAGGTCATTGCATCATTGTCATCAGCGAAGGAATCAAGGATAAAAACAGAGAACTTGTCTCCTCAAAAGGAAAAAGTGACGCATTCGGCAATAAGATACCGGGAGGCGTTGCAAATTATCTTGCGGCTCTTCTCTCTGAAAAAGGATATTCTGCCCGTGCAGTGGAGCTTAACACCCTTCAAAGAGCATCCTCTTATCTTTTGTCTATGACAGACAGCAATGAAGCTTATGAAGTAGGAAAGACCGCTTTCCTTTCCGCCTACAACAAAGAGAGCGGAAAGATGGTTGCACTGAAGAGAGTTTCCAACAATCCTTATACGATCGAATATCCGCTTATCGATCTTTCTCTTTCAAGAAGAGAAGCCTCTTCGATGCCGAAAGAATATATCAATGAGACAGGTGACAACATCAAAGACTGCTTTATCGATTATGTAAAGCCGCTCATTGTCGGCAATGCGGTCGCATTGAAAGATGACGGCCTTTTGGATTAGCTAAATTAGTGAAAAGAGAAAAGGAATGTTTTATCATATAGAGACTTTTTTGAGGTGAGAGAATTATGAATACCAATTATAAAGATTATATCGTCGTCAAAGGGGCAAGAGAAAACAACCTGAAGAACGTATCCGTCACCATTCCTAAGGATTCCTTGGTTGTCTTTTCCGGTGTATCAGGAAGCGGAAAATCCACGCTTGCCTTTGATACGATCTTCGCAGAAGGACAGAGAAGATATGTCGAGTCTCTTTCTTCTTATGCAAGAATGTTCTTAGGCGATTTTTCAAAACCTGATGTCGATAGCATCGACGGTCTTTCTCCTGCTATCTCCATCGATCAGAAAACCACCTCTCACAATCCACGTTCCACTGTCGGAACGGTGACTGAAATCTATGACTATCTCAGACTTTTATATGCAAGAATCGGTGTTCCGTATTGCCCTAATCATCATATTCCGATTCAGGCCTCTTCTTTGCAGCAGATCTATAATGCAATCAGAAGCAATCCTGACGGAAGCAAGATCACGATCTATGCACCTGTCGTCCAGAACGAAAAAGGTACGCATCAGGCTACCCTTTTGAAATTCTTCAATCAAGGATATTCAAGAATCAAGATCGATGATAAACCGCTGACAAGATATGATGAAGTTCCTCTCCTTGACAAGAACTATAAGCATACAATCGCTTTTGCAATCGATAGACTCATTCTCAATGATGAGAACAAGGACAGACTTTTTGATTCGTTAAGAACGGCTCTTGATTTTGCAAGAGGATATGTCACGATCGATGTCGATGGAAAAGAGACGCTTTACAGCGAACATCAATCCTGTCCTATCTGTGGTTTCTCCGTACCTCCGCTTGAACCGAGACTCTTCTCTTTCAATAATCCCTTAGGATGTTGCCCTGACTGCAACGGCTTGGGTGTCAGAATCGAAGCGGATCCCGAAAAGATGATTGCAGATCCCACGAAGTCGATTGAAGATGGGGCAATCGCCTGCCTTCCGAAGAAGAATCATGACACGATTGAATGGAACGACTTCTATGCTGTTTTGGATAAATACAAGATTTCAACAAAGACTCCGTTCAATAAACTTTCTCAGAAGCAGAAAGAAGTTGTTATCTATGGACCGAAAGAGCCTGTCAAGTATGTCTATGAATCTTCCTCTGGTTCTAAGATCGTAAAGAATGTAACTGAAGGCCTCAAAGCCAGAATCGATAGACTCTATATGTCTACAAAATCCGAATGGATGAAAACTTATTATGGAAGCTTTATGTCGGAAGCCGAATGCCCGACATGCCATGGCGCAAGACTGAATGAGATGGTCCTTTCTATCAGAGTCGGCGGACTGAACATTCATGAGCTCTGCTCGATGTCACTAGCAAAGATCTATGATTTCTTCCTCCATTTAGAGCTGACTGCGATGCAGCATAAAATTGCCGATCTCATCATCAATGAAGTGAAAAACAGACTGAAGTTCCTCATCGATGTCGGACTTGATTATCTCACTCTTTCAAGAGAGGCCTCCACTCTTTCCGGAGGCGAAGCACAACGAATCAGACTTGCTACCCAGATCGGAAGCAGACTGACCGGTGTTTTATATGTCCTTGATGAGCCTAGCATCGGACTTCATCAAAGAGATAATGATAAACTCATCAATACTTTGAAGGAGATGAGAGATTTAGGAAATTCACTCATTGTTGTCGAGCATGATGAGGATACGATTCTTTCTGCAGATTACGTCGTTGATATCGGCCCTGGAGCCGGAGATCATGGCGGAAGCGTTGTCTTCCAGGGCAAAGTCGAAGACTTATTGAAAGATACTTCTTCTTTGACTGCTGATTATCTCACTGGAAGAAAGATGATTCCCCTTCCTTTAAAGAGAAGAGAGGCAAAGAATTATCTGACGATCAAGAATGCATATTGTCATAATCTGAAACACATTGATGTCAAGGTCCCGCTCGGTGAATTTGTCTGTGTCACCGGTGTATCAGGAAGCGGAAAATCATCTCTGATTGATCAGGTTCTTTATAAGACGATCAGAAGCAAGATTCTTCTCTCTGGTGAAAAGACGGAATGCGATGGAATCGCTAACAGCAAACTGATAACGAAAATAATTAATGTATCTCAGGAACCGATTGGTAGAACTCCTAGAAGCAATCCTGCAACATACATTAAGGTTTTTGATGATATCAGAGAAGTGTTTGCCAATACCAAGGATGCCAAGATGAAAGGCATGGATAAGTCGATGTTCTCCTTCAATGTGAGAGGCGGACGCTGTGAGGCCTGCCAGGGCGCTGGTGTTCAGCGCATTTCCATGAACTTCCTTCCTGATGTCTATGTCGAATGCGATGTCTGCCATGGAAAGAGATATACGGATGATGTTCTCTCTGTCTATTTCAAAGAGAAGAATATTTCCGATGTCTTGGATATGAGAGCGGAAGAGGCTTTGTCTTTCTTCTCCGCCTTCCCCAATATCAAAAAGAAACTTCAGACGCTTGTCGATGTCGGTTTAGGATATATGAAGCTTGGGCAACCTTCTACAACATTGTCAGGCGGTGAAGCGCAGCGTGTCAAACTCGCTTATGAGCTGGAAAGACCGAGCGATGGATCGACTCTCTATATTCTCGATGAGCCGACGACCGGTCTTCATCCTTATGATATTGAAAAGCTCATCCGTGTTCTCAATCGTTTGGTCGATAATGGCAACTCAGTCGTTGTTATCGAGCACAATCTCGATGTCATCAAGTCTGCGGATTATATCATCGATCTTGGCCCTGAGGGCGGTGACAAGGGCGGTAATCTTGTTTTCGAAGGTACGCCGGATGAGATTGTTTCCTGCAAGGATTCTTATACTGGACTTTATCTTGCAAGAGAGATGGAGAAAGAGAAGTATCGTCATTAATCAGTAATGCTTTCTTTACACGGCTTTGTGATGTAAACTGATTATAGATGATGAGTGAGGAAACATTTGATGTTTATTTATGAATTTGCATCTGGTTGGTTTGGATTCATTATAGATTTGTTGTTGGCTGAAACAGGTGAAGGAGATCATTTAAATGAACCATGGTGATAACGAAAAGTGTTCCCCTTGGATCACTTTTCAAGTTTTCTTATGGGCGTTTTTTGGACTCTTGCCAGCATTTCTTTTACCCCTTTTGTTTGATTATCTTGTATGGCGCTTTAAATTGGATGGATACTGGAATTTTATCTTTTTCGTTATATACATGGGATATCTATTGTTAGTTAATTACATTGGTATTAAGAATTTTATGAAGTGGACAGATAATGACTTTTTAAGAATAAAAAAGTTATTTTTTGTACAAAAAGTCAAAGCGGAATCCTTGGAAAAAACGTTGACGGATGCTCATCTTGTTCCTATCGGGAAAAAAGGTGACATGTGGTGGAAAAAGAAAAACTATCTGATTTCTAGTAAACTATACCCCGTAATTAGGACACGATAACAGAAAACAAAAACCGCCATCCAGTGAACTAACTATGTAATAATATAAGAAGTTAGTTGCTGGATGGCGGTTTTCTGTCATCAGTCCGGAAATGGGGGACCGATATGAGCAAGAAAAGATTCACCAAGGAGCAGATAGAGATTCTAAGCAGGAACGAGAATGTGCACAAGGTCACGGACAAGTACATTGTGTTCGAGGCCGACTTCAAGCGCCTCTGCCTGGAAAACGTCAAAAAAGGAATCACTCTCCGACAGACTTTCATCGACTGTGGATTTGACATCGATATCATTGGTTTCGAAAGAATGAAAGATGCCTATCAAAATTGGAAGAGACTCGACAACGAGAACAAAGAACTGAAGACCGGCCATTATGGAGGCGGAAGACCGAGAAAAAATCCGATGACGCCAGAAGAAATAATCGCCTCCCA
>CAKUXT010000002.1 GCA_934700375.1 uncultured Bacilli bacterium
GATTTTCTCTGTCAGCTGTTTTTCAGTGAGTTTGCCATCGTAATCGATGTTCTCGCAGGCTTCGATGATCTGATAAGGGAAGACATTCTTGCTTGCGACCAAAAGGAGCAGGTCATCGGCATTTTCGCAGTGGAACGTATCAAGGACTTTCTTGGTATAAAGCTTAGAAGGATCGATTGTGATTTTTCTTTCTCTCAGCGAGTCGATGATCGTCTGTCTTCCGCGTTTTAAGGCCTCTTCTTTGACATAATCAAAATTCTGTTTTGCCAGATACTTTCTGATCTTGCTTCTTGCAAAGTTGGTATGTGCAATATTGAGCCATTCGGAGTTCGGAGAGGCGTTTTTATTGATGATGGCTTCGACAATATCACCGGTTTTCAAATTAGTAGAAAGCGGTACCAATGTGCCGTTTACTTTCGCTCCCTGAAGGTGATCGCCTAAATCCGAATGGATTCGATAGGCAAAATCGATAGGGGTAGAACCATTGGGAAGACAGATGACATTCCCTTTCGGTGTAAAGACATAGACATTGGCATCAAAGATGTCATGAGAGAGCGTATCGACATATTCTTTGGCAGTGGAATCCTTGCCTTCATCGGACATGGAGACGAAATCCTTGAACCAGTGAAGCTGATTCTCAATCTCTTCCTGTTCCTTCTTGGCATCGTAATGGCTACCCTCTTTATATCGCCAGTGGGCAGCGACACCGCCCTCTGCCGTTTCATCCATCTGCTTTGTTCTGATCTGGATTTCAAAGACATGTCCGGTAGAGGTAAGAATCGTCGTATGCAAAGACTGGTACATGTTCGGTTTTGGCATGGCGATATAGTCTTTGAAACGGCCGGGGACCGGTTTGAAATTGGCGTGTACATAGCCTAAGATCTCATAGCAGTTCTGCTCTGTCTCGGTGATGACACGAAGCGCCATGATATCGAAGATCTGATCGAAGGAGTAGTGTTTGTTGTACATCTTCTTGTAGATGGAGTAAACAGACTTTACACGATCGGTGATAGAGAAAGGAATCTTGCTTTCAGAAAGGATCTTTGTCAGTTCGGACTTCAATGTTTCCAAAGCGACATGAGCATTCTGAATCGTAGAATTCATCTTATCTTCGATGTCTTTGTATTTTTCTGGTTCGATATACCACAAAGAGAGGTCTTCAAGTTCAGTCTGAACATTGTAAAGACCTAAGCGATGTGCAATCGGAGCATAGACATCAAGTGTCTCTTTTGAGATGCGGATCTGTTTTTCTCTCGGTTGGAACTGAAGTGTCCTCATATTGTGAAGACGATCAGCCAATTTCACGATGATGACTCTGACATCCTTTGCCATAGCAACAAAAATTTTGCGATGGTTTTCAGCAGTGAATTCAACATTCTTGTAATCAGAAAGTCTGGTAACCTTTGTCAAAGCTTCAACAAGAACAGCGACTTCTTTTCCAAACTCTTTTTCAATCTCTTCCTTGGTTGTCGGCGTATCTTCGATTGTATCGTGAAGAAGACCGGCACAGATGGTGATAGGACCGGCCTGAAGTTCAGAGAGAATCTCAGCTACACCGATGCAATGTGAAATATAAGGATCGCCGCTTTTACGGACCTGACCCTCGTGTTTCTGATCTGCGAATCGATAAGCTTTTTCAATCAAGGCCAAAGAAGAAGGATCTTTGATGTAGTTGGAGTAGACCTTCTTCACATCCTCGAATGTGTAGATGTGATTTTGGATTTTCATAACTCACCTACAGAATTTAATGGCTGTCAGATAAATTGAGAAGGCTTCTGCAAGGAAGTCCGACTGTCTTTTCTCCGTGCAATTCTTCTAAGTTGATCAAAGTGATGCAGCCGACAGGTACACCGCCTGCTTCTTCGATAAGTTTCTTTAAAGCCAAGAAGGTTCCGCCTGTGGCCATTAAGTCATCGACCAATAAGACTCTGGAACCCTTGGGGAAGGAATTGGCAGGAATTTCAATGGCTGCTGTTCCGTATTCGAGCTGATAAGAGACTTTGATCGTTACGCCAGGAAGCTTTCCGGCCTTTCTTGCCATGACAAAGCCTTTGTGCATTTCATAGCCCATGGCAGCGCCGAAAAGGAAAGCGCGGCTTTCCGGACCGCAGATGAAATCAGGTTTGAATTCTTCGGCTAATTCCGACATATCCTTGATGCAAGATGCAAAGGCGTCAGGATTAGCCAATAAAGGAGAGATATCCTTAAAGGATATTCCCTTCTTGGGGAAGTCCGGTGTCACACCAATATATTTTTCATAATCCATAGCGTTATCCTCCGATAGATAGATATTTATAGTATAACACTTAACACGCGTTATTTTTTCTAGAGATTTCATCTTCTGGTTGTATAATGAAGTCATGATTTATCTTCTTAAACATTATGGCTTTTGTAACGGAGTCAAAAACAGCATCGAGATTCTTATAAAGGCATGCAGGGAAAACAAAGGAGTCACTTTGCTTCATCCTTTGATGCATAACGATATGGAAGTAGAAAAGCTACAAAGCGAATATCATTTCAGGACTGGAAAAGATGCCGTGCTTTCTTTTGATGCCATTGTTTTTTCTGCGCATGGTCATACAAAAGAAGAGGAAGAACAATATCATTCCCATCCTCTTTATGATGCCATCTGTCCCTTACTAAAAAAACGATATGAGATTCTCAATCAGAAGAAAGATATAAAATGGTATTTCTTAGGAAAGAATAATCATCAGGAAACCATTTCATTCTTATCTCATTTCTCCGATTTGATATTCATTGATTCTGAAGCAAAAAAATTTCCAAAACTGAACCAAGAACAGACCGGCCTTATTGTTCAGTCTACAATCTCAGAAGAGGTAGCAAAAGAATACGAATCCTATTTCAGAAACAATACATCTCTTATAGCATATATTCCGCCCTGCCCTGTATATCTAACAAGAAAGCAGGAAGCAATCGATTTCTTCAAAGATCATGATAGCAGAACCTTTGATATCATCGTCTTAGGTTCTAAAACATCATCCAACTGCAACGAACTAAAAGAATCATTGAAAAAACTATATCCGTATTGCAATATTCTAAAAGCAAACACAGTAAATGATATCGATATGTCTCTTTTAGACAAAGAGAACATTCTTTTGGTTTCCTCGACCTCTATCAGTGAGGAAAGTGTCGACTGTATTTTTGATTATCTAGTCAGAAAGCATGGATAATGCGAAAGTTTAGACATTAAAAAAAGCAGCCCTACAATCTTGTAAGACTGCTTAAAAATACATTGATACAACAACTAAGAGAGCATCTCTCTCAGTTTTGCTTTTGCCTCTTCTTCGATCTGTCTGACACGTTCAATAGAAAGATTGAGCTTGACAGAGAGTTCACGCAATGTCCAAGGGGTAGAGCCATCTTCAGGATAGCGGTGAGAAATAATGAAACGCATCGTCGGAGTCAGGCTTTCTGTCGCCTTAGCTAATTTTTCGATAAGCTCTTGTCTCTCGCTAGCTTCCTGCGGATTCATCTCATCGCTAGGAACAGCAGCAATCGTTCTCTTGTCATTATCAATATCAGGCCTTTCATCGATTGTCTTGACATCGATGTTTTTGAAAACAAGGCAGTTTTCTTCAATGTCTTCAGCAGTCAACCCATTGTGAAGATATTCTGCGACTTCTTCATAACTAGGATCTGTTGCATTTTTCTTCTTCAGTTCATCGATGGCCTTTGTGATAAGCCTGTGGCGGTCCAGAATCTGCTGAGGGACATGGATCATTCTGGAACTGTTGTTCAAGAAAGCGAACATGGCTCTTTTGATATAGGTCACAGCAAGGGTAGAAAAAGCATAGCCGCGAGTAGGATCAAAATCCTCAATCGCTTTGGATAAGGCCTGAGAACCCTCTTGGATCAGGTCCATTTTCAAGCCACGCGTTCCGCCCTCTTCTGCATTGAAGACAGCCTGAGAGGCGATCTCATTAGCGTATTTGATGACAAGGCGGATATTTCCTTCGACAATCTCGTCTAACAGAGCAATTTTGTCTTCCTCATCTGCCGCCTTGTACTCTTTCAGTTTTTCCAAGTTCTCTTCTTGTGTGAACTTTGGATAAAGGCGGATGGAATCCATGAACATCTGATAAGCATCTTTCCCTTTGATAGAAGAGCCGTTATCTAAATCATCTATGTCTAAATCTTCTTCTAATTCTTCATCATCCAGTTTTTCTTTAGCCATAAAACTTCCTCCTTTCATCCTTAACGAATATCGAAATATCTTTCAAAAGCGAAACAAGAGAGATCAAGAGAAGGAGAAATCATCTCTAATGCTTCTTTCATGCCTTTAAGGAAACCGAGCTCCTCAACTTCATGCGGAAGCTCAATATAGTTGATGCCATATCTTCTCATCTCCAGTCTTGTATGATGAGGACAGTCTCCGGAGAGATAGCAGTCGGCACCTAAAGAAAGGGCATCGAAATAAGCAGAGGAATCGCCGCCTGCAACCAGTGCAATCTTTTCGATTTCCGTCTTTTCTCCTTTAAGATAAAGAAGGAACGGAAGATTCAATTTTGCTTTCATATCATCGACAAGTCCTTCGATCGTCATTTTCTTTTCAAGGGCAGCTAATCTCATCAGACCATCATCTGCCACCTTGATTCTCTTCATTTTAAGGATGGAAAGAAGGGTATCATTCATGCCGTTTTCACCTTTATCATAATCGGTGTGATAGGAGTAAAGCGGACAATCCAGTTTTTCAATCTCCTGTGTCAGGTAGATTTTCTTGGCATCTGTAGAAAGGACATCTTTTTTCTTTCCGAAGAAGAAAGGATGATGCGTAAGGATAAGATCAGGTCTATAGCGGTTTGCTTCAACAAGAACATCTTCTGTGAAGTCAAGGCAAAGCAAAACCTTGTTGACTGTTCTTTCCGGATGTCTTACACCGCACTGAAAGCCAGGAAAATCCCATACTTCAGAAGAGGAGGGCGGAAAGAGCTTATTGATATGGCGGATCAATGAACGTTCATTCATAATAGCGTAATCCTTTCTCGATGTTATCGATTTCCTCTTCTTTCTTTTCTCTGACATCTTCAGGAAAAGAGAGAAGACGTTCTTTCTCTTTGAGAAGATGCTCTTTCAAAAGAGAATCTTTCTCTCTTAAAGGAAGAATGCAGTAAAGAAGTTCAAGAGGAGTATACTCCATCTTCTTATCTTCTTTTTTTAGAAGCAGAAGCGGATAATATCGTTTTTCGAATACGTATTTTCCTTTTACGACATTATAGTTGAGATTCAATAGATATTCTAAAGGCAAAAGATAATCGCTCTGCGGTTCAATCAGAATATAGTTGATCTGACTGAGCTTTTCCTGATGCCTATGAAGAATATCATAGATTGTATTGCCGCCCATTCCCATCATTGAAAGAAGTGTGACATCAGAAGGAAGAATGTCGATGCCATCTGTGAAGATGCATTCAAGGGAATAGTCCTGACATTCCTTCATCGTGTTTTCTTTCAATGCGGAAAAAGGTCCTTTTTTATTTTCGCTCGCATAGACTTTAAACCCGTTTTTGGCAAGTTCTTTTGCAAGCAAGCCCCTATCAGCGCCGATGTCCATAATAACCTCGCCGCTAGGGATCATACTAAATGCGTCAAAAAGACGCGAAGATAGATTACTGGTCACAGAAATCCTTTAAGAGTTTGCTTCTTGCAGGGTGACGAAGCTTCTTCAAAGCCTTGGCTTCAATCTGACGAATACGTTCTCTCGTGACATTGAATTCCTTGCCGACCTCTTCAAGTGTATGAGTGCGGCCATCTTCGAGACCATAACGGAGACGGATGATACGAGCTTCCTTTTCAGTCAGCTGACCGAGAACCTCATTGATTCTCTCTGTTTCCATAGAACGATTGGCATATTCATAAGGAGAGATGTTGTCCTTGTCTTCGATGAAGTCTCCGACATGGCTATCCTCTTCTTCGCCGACCGGCTTTTCAAGAGAAAGCGGATCGAGCGCAATCTGTTGAATATCACGGATCTTGCTAGGAGACAATGTTCCACCAAGCTCCTCAGAGATTTCTTCAGCTGTAGGATCGCGATTGTATTTCTGAACGAGTTTTCTGGTAGCTCTTGTAATCTTGTTGATGGTTTCAACCATGTGAACAGGAATACGGATAGTTCTTGCCTGATCGGCCAAAGCTCTTGTGATGGCCTGACGGATCCACCATGTGGCATAAGTGGAGAACTTAAAGCCTCTGGTATAATCGAACTTATCGACAGCCTTCATCAAGCCGAGGTTTCCTTCCTGAATGAGGTCAAGGAAATCCATACCGCGGTTGACATAATGCTTCGCAATAGAAACGACAAGCTTCAGGTTGCACTGAATGAGCTCATCTTTTGCATCCTGATCGTGCTCTAAAACACGTTTGGCAAGCTCAACTTCTTCTTCCTTGCTTTCAAGGACCTGATAAGCGCCGATAGAGTGGAGATACTGTCTGACAGGATCAGCATTCTTCACATCTGTAGCGGCATAATAATCTTCATCGTCGTCATAATCAGGCTCTTCCTTATCGAAATCGTCGTCGGAAGAGAAATCGTCATCATCCTCGACAGGATCAAGAACTTCATCATCAAGATTCTCGCTATCGGAATGAAGGTTATTCTCCATCAGGAAATCCTGAAGTTCGACAAGATCGTCATCAGACAATTCGAACTTAGAAATATATTTATCGAATTCGGTCTGTTTATAAACGCCGTTGTTCTTTTTGCCGATATCCAAAAAGTGCTGCTTGATATCATCAAGACCGATGAGTTCCTTGTTTTCATTGGCGAGTTCGGCAATTGTCTTTTTGCCCTTCTTGCCCTTGGACTGCTCTTTGTTCTTCATGACAAATTCATCGATATCTTCATCCATGATGATATCGTCCTGAATTTCATTTTCCTGAACAGGAACCTTTTCCTGAATCTCTTCGATATCAGAAAACTCTTTCTTGGCAGTTTTCTTCTTTGCAGGTTTCTTAACAGGCTTTTCTTCTGCTTTACTCTTGATGTCTTCATCGGCAACAGGCTTTTCAACAGCTTTCTTTTTTGCCTTCTTCGGTTTTTCCTGCTTGACAGCCTCAGTCTCTTCGCTTACGACTGTCTCTTTTGCTTCTTCAGGTTTATTCGTTGTTTTTTTCATTCTGTCACACTCCAAAATCATTATTAAAAATATTCTTCTGTTTTCAAGGAAATAAAGGAAAGTTATTAGATTTTTCCGCTGTTTTTCCTAATGAGACCTTTCAGTCTGAAGATCTCGATTTCATCTTTGCTGTCACTGACACCAGATAAATTCTTCTTGCCATCAAGCCTATCCCAGAGCACATAGTAGGGATGAAGGACTAGATTGTTTTTGAATGTATCCATATCGAAACAATCATCGCTAAGCTTCTCGATACCGGATACAAAATCAAGAAGGAAAGCTTTCTCTTTCTCGTCCATCTCGACATAAGGAGAAGAGTCATCCATCTCATCATCAAAGATGCCTAAAGGATCATCATCGTTGTCTTTTTCATTCTCAGCATCACCCTTGTTCTTCACTTCCTCTATCGCTTTTCTTAAAGCATCATAATCAAGGGCAGTGAACGGTTCTTTGTTTCCAGGGTGGCGCAAGTATTCATCACCGATCAGATTGACTAGCTTTGCAAAGGGTTCGAAGACAAAATCAGTTCTTGAACTTTGCAGTTGAACAAAGGCCTCATACGAATGGGTAAGAACGATGACAAGAGAGCATTCGTTATCGATCAACAAAGGCAGTGTGCCACCGGCTGCAGCATTGTTCTTTGCCATCTCGGTCAAAGAAAGAAGCATATCGCTCAGCTGATATTTATCGCTCCATGTGCAATGGATATTATTGGCTTCAAGAGGAACAGTACGTTTCCTGAAGCTTCCATTCTTCTTATACGGAACAAAATCGTTAGGCCTTTCAAAACTAGAGTCAGAGCTCTGATTTTGATTTTGTCTGATGGTTGGTGTAATATTGGTAAGGACTTTCTGCAGTGTCTCTTTGCTCAAAGAGCAGACCTTGGAAAGAAGTTCTAAGTCCCTTGCTTTTGAGATATCATCAAGCGCTGCAAAATACTTGCAGTTGTTTCGTAAGAAGGTCTGTATCTCGACAGAGTCGCTAAGCATATTGCGATTCTTCAAGGTGCGCCTTAAAAAGAAGAGGAAGGGATCATATAGACGATTCAATTGGTCAAGAAGATCTTTTTCGCCGTTTTCTTTTCCGTTTGTCAGGACTTCATCAGCATCTTTTCCGGTCTTGAACTTTCTGACGATTCTAAAAGGAACACCGTTTTTCAGCAAAGCTTCAGCAGCTTTTTCTTCGCCGAGCTGACCAGGTTCATCGCTATCTAGACAAAGTCTAACTTCAACGCCTAGATTCTTCAGTGCATTGATATGTTCCTGTGTCAAAGCAGTTCCCATCGTGCCGCAAACTGCAAACAAGCCAGCCCTACACACAGCGATGACATCCATGAATCCTTCGACAATATAGATGTAGCCTTTTCTTTTTGCATCTTCTTTGGCCTTGGAAAAATGATATAGGATTTCATTCTTCTTAAAGAGAAGCGTCTCAGGATAGTTGATGTATTTCGAAGGGCTTTGTTCCTTTTTCAGAACACGGCCTGAGAAAGCAACCAAGTGTCCATAATTATCCCTGATCGGAAACATGATTCGATGGAAGAAGCGGTCCTCCAAAGTCGAAGAAGCGGATAGGATACCGGCTTTTGACAAGGTTTTGACATCGTAGCCCTGTTTTCTTAAGGCTTCGATGATCGTCTTCGGATCATCAGGAGCATAACCGATACCGAAGTGAGAGACGATCTCTTGCGAAAGACCTCTCTTCTCAAGATATTCTTTTCCTTCCGTTCCGGATTTGCTCTGCAGAACAAGCTGATAGAATTTATCGGCATCTTCAAGCGCCTTCAGTTCGTTTGGATAGTCTTTTTCGATCTGAGGAACAAAACGTTCCGTATTCAAGTCAGAGGGCAAAGGAATCGAACAGATATCAGCAACGATCTTCAGCGCCTCAATCGGTCTCACGCCCTTATACTTTTTGACAAAGTCAATCGGTCCACCCATAGAACCGCAGGCAAAACAATGGAAGTTATTGCGTTCCGGATTCACCTGCATGGAAGGATCGGTATCATTGTGGAAAGGGCAGATTGCCTTATAGATTTTTCCGTGCTTATGAAGATTGTTAAAACCCAAAAAGGCGGATACCACCTTAACGATATCCGCTTTTGAGTCGACTGTTCTGAAGATGCTTTCTTGTTGCTTATTAGCCAAATCAATACTCCTTACTTCACTTCATTTTTATGCAGGAATGCATGAATATAGTTATCCAAATCAGAAATCTTGACTCTCTCCTGTGTCATGGAATCTCTCTCACGGACAGTGACAGTCTGGTCCTCTTCGCTCTGGAAGTCATAAGTGACGCATAAAGGAGTGCCGATAGCATCCTCTCTGCGGTAACGTTTGCCGATGCTTCCAGTTGTATCGAAGATTGCATCATAGTTGAAGCGCAATGCATCGAAGACCTTCTTTGCGCTCTCGTTGAGCTTGTTGCTCAAAGGCATGACTGCAACAGAATACGGAGCAAGTTCAGGAGTGAAGTGCATGACGATTCTGGAATCCTTGCCATCAGCAAGCTCTTCGACATCATAGGCATCACAGCATAATGCGAGCATCAAACGATCCAAGCCGAAGGAAGGCTCGACAACATGCGGAACATACTTTGTATTGGTTTCAGGATCAAGATAAGTGAGATCCTGGCTGGAGAACTGCATATGCTTGGAGAGGTCATAATCGCCACGGCAGGCAATACCCATAAGTTCACCCCAGCCGATGGTCGGGAAATCATATTCGATATCCGTTGTCGCCTTGGAATAGAAAGCGAGCTCAGCCGGTTCATGATCGCGGAAGCGGACTTTTTCAGCTTTCAATCCGAGCTTTTCGACAAAGGACTTGCAGTTTTCTTTATAGAACTCAAACCACTTGTCATCTTCGCCAGGCTTGAAGAAGAATTCGATTTCCATCTGTTCGAACTCTCTGGTACGGAAGGTGAAGTTGCCAGGAGTGATTTCATTACGGAAAGACTTACCGATATCGACAATGCCGATAGGAAGCTTTCTTCTGGTTGTGCGCATGACATTCTTGAAGTTGACAAAGATACCCTGTGCGGTTTCAGGACGGAGATAGACCGCAGACTGCTTGTCTTCTGTGACACCGATGAAGGTCTTGAACATCATCTGGAACTGACGAATAGGAGTGAACTGATTCTTTCCGCAGCTAGGGCAGACGATTTCACCGGACTGCATGATGGTGTTGAGCTCTTCCTGTGTCATGCCATCGACATCGAGTTCAGGCTTCTGATCATGGATGATCTGATCGGCTCTGAAACGGGAATGGCAATACTTGCAGTCAACAAGCGGATCGTGGAAGTTTGCAACGTGTCCAGTAGCTTCCCAGACCTTCGGATTCATGATGATGGCCGGATCGATCTGGACATTGTATTCAATGCCGCGGACGAAGTGGCGGAGCCACAAATCCTTGACGTGATTTTTCAGCAATGTGCCTAACGGGCCGTAATCCCAAGAGTTGGATAAACCGCCGTAAATATCGGAACCAGGATAAACAAAGCCGCTTGTGATAAGGTGGCTTGTGACTTCTTCGAATTTGATTTCTTTTTCTGCCATGATTTTTTACCTCTTATTTTATATTTAGTAAACTTAAATAGTATAACATAAACAAAGAACGCTAATTATTGTCAATTGCTTCAAGAAGAAGCGAAAAAGATCGGATAGGTTTCAAGTCGAAATAATCGATCAGATGATTGAGAAGTTCAGAAAGGATTTCCTTCCCTTCTTTTTTTGGTACTTTCTTATCAAGAATCGTCTTAGACAAAGAAGAAAACGCATATTTGAGAATATATAATTTCATCTCAGGAGCACGTTCTCCATCTTTTAGGCAATCCTTGCAGATAAATCCGCCCTTCTGTAAATCGTAAGAGACGATATTTTTTGTCTTTTGACAATAAAGACAGCAATCCGTCTTCACATCGATGCCTAGACTTCGATAGAAGATGCCTAATAGAAGAATGGAATAAGAAAGAATGTCATCGTGATTCTTCAAGGAAGAAAGAAGCTGATAGATCTCATCGCTAGGATAGGAATCACCAAACTTGAATAACACCAGGGAAAGTTCCTGAAGAAAGAAGAGAAAACAGGATTTGCCATAATCCTGACAAAGGAGCGAATTGTCTTCGATCACCTGAACCGAAGAAATAAGGTTCAATCCATCTGACGTTTCTCTGTAATCGACTTTGACAAGATCAGGAATGATAAGGAGCGATTTCAAAGGACTCTTCGGCTTATAGATGCCTTTTGCAAGCCCCGAAAATAGGCCGTGTTCACCAGCAAAAGTGATGACAGCGGAATCTTCTTTGAACGGGGAAACGGAAAGGACGTAGCAAAGAGAGTCCTTCAAAGGAAGAGAGATCATTCTTCGTAGCCGAATTTCTTCAGATATTTGTCCTGATTTCTCCAATCAGGAATCGCTTTGACCAACAGTTCGCAGCGCACCGGCATACCGAAATAGGAAGAGATGGACTGTTCGCTATAACGGCAGATCTCAGAGATCATCTTTCCGCCTTTTCCGATGACGATTGCCTTTTCGGATTCTTTTTCGACGATGATATCAGCAAAGATCTCCATTCCTTCTTCATCCTCACTGACATGCTTCATGTCGACATAGATAGAATGAGGAACCTCTTTGCTTAAAAGTCTCATGCATTTCTCACGGATGATTTCAGAGATGATGAATTCCTTCGGACGGTCCGAGACGATGTCATCAGGGAAGATGAGGTCTCCTTCTTCGAAATGACTCTTGATCTCCTTAAGAAGCTCTTCGATGCCGAATCCATCTTTGGCAGACATGCGGATGACTTTGCAATCAGGAAGGATTTCAAGATATCTAGCCAATCTGCTCTCACCGATTTCAGCTTTGACAAGGTCAACCTTGTTAAAGCAGAGAATGACAGGGATATCCTGTTTGGCAAGTTTATTTGCAAGTTCGAAGTTCGGAACTTCGCTGGCATCGATGACATAGACAATGACATCGACTCCTTCCTTGGCGCTTTCAGAATCGCGAAGCAAAATGCTTCCTAATTTGCCATGGGGTTTGAAGACACCAGGAGTATCGACAAAGATGATCTGAGAATCTTCGTCGTTGTAGATGGCGTTGACATTGTCTCTTGTTGTCTGAGGTTTAGAAGAAACAGGAAGAAGCTTAAAGCCTAAGCATTTATTGATGATGGTGCTTTTACCGGCATTGGCTCTTCCGTATACACAAGCGAATCCGACTTTTTTCATGCGTGATAATCCTCCGAGGTGAACATATAGGGCAATAAATCTTTGACTGTTGTAAACAGGTGCTCACTTTCATCTTTGTTGTAGATATAGACTGGGCAATTGACATGCATCAATTCGCTCATGACCTGGCGGCAGCTTCCGCAAGGTGTACCGACATTGCTCGATGATGTAATCAGGGACAATGACACGATATCGTCTTTGGTATAACCGGAACAATAGGTGTGGAACAGAGCACATCTTTCTGCACACATCGAAACGCCGAATGCGGAGTTCTCGATGTTGAATCCCATATGATATTTTCCGTCTTTTGTCATAACGACAGCACCGACATGGAAATTCGAATAAGGTGCAATCGAATGGCTCTGGGCTTCAAGAAGAAGTTTCTTGACCTTGTTTAAATTTGTATAGAAATCATAAGGCAAAGAATTCAGAATGGCGTTCTGAAGAGCAAACATCTCCTCAGCTTCCTCTTCGGAGCGATGATGATCATAACCGAATGCGTGAAGAAGTCCGTGGATGAAAAGGAATGCGAGTTCTCTCTCTAGCGGATGATGATATTCTCTGGCCTGTTTCTTTGCGACATCGACAGAGAGCATGATGTCTCCTAAATCGAAGATCGGTTCGTCTTTGACAAAATCAGCTTCCTGATAAGCAAAGGTGAGAACATCCGTCGGTCTATCGATATTGCGATACTCTTTGTTGAATTTCTGCATGTTTTCCAAAGTCTGAAGAGAAAGGGAAACTTCATAAGAGCCCTCTTTCTTCAAATAGGCCAAGGTATGATCAAATACTGTCTGGAATAGGTTTTTCCATTCGCGTTTTGCTTTTACGCATGATACATAGTCTAAAACGTGTTCGTCAGCCATATTGGTACCCCCGTATATGTAACTAACTTAAGTATATAGCAAAACACGCTTCAATTTAAGTTTTTCTTCGCTTTTCAATCGCAATTATCGACAAGTGCATTGATTTCCTTGGCTTTTTCCTCCGGATAGGAAAGAATTTTCATAACAGAGTTCAGCGCATAGGAAAATGACAGCGTAAGACTTGTCGAGAAAAGAAGGGAGTTGACGGTGAAAACGTTGAAGACAGAAAGTATCGCAAAAGAGAATATCATGATGGAAAAAGCTTCTAGTATCCAGCTGATAATAATTGTAGAAAGGAGAAGTTCGCTTCTTTTTCTCATCATCCTGAAAGTCTTAGCAGCACGTTCCTCTTCCCCTTTATTTATCAAAGCAAAGAGTTCTCTTTCTTTGATCGAGCAATAGCGATTGACAGCGTTTCTCTCCTCTGTCAAAGGAAGTCTAAGAACATAGAACAATAACGAAACGAGAACCAAAAAGGAAAGATAATAGGAGTTGATCAGCAAAAGGATGATAAGGCCCACACAAAGCACCGCATACGAACAAGTATTAGAAGCGCATTTTACACTGCCTGTGATAAGGCGATAAGTGATAGAGAGCCTCTCTTTGTTTCTCACTTCATGAAGAGATGAGAGTATCATCTCATGTTCCAGTCTATGCCGCACCTTGAAGTTCAATGCGTTCTGAATGATGATAAAGACAAAAAAACAGGATGAAAGAATGATGCAAGGAAGGAATGGTTTCTCTTTTCCGGTAAACAATAAAGCAAGGCTTAAAGAGCAGGCCTGAAAAAGGAAGCAAAGAACATACAGGAATTTCTCATGCCGCTTTAGTAATGATGTCTGTTGTTTCGCTTTCACTCTTTTTCCTTTTGAGACATAAATCATCAGCCTTCCTGTGAACCGAGAAAGAAATTCCTCTGTCGAAATGACCATCTCGCCAAAGCACGGATCAAAAAGGGAAACCTTATGGAAGGTGAGAGAATGAACAATGACAAAGTGATAACAGTCTCCCTGTATCATCTGACAGATGAGCGGAAACATGTCTTTCCTTATTTCAATGATATTGTCAACATGACAAGATTCATAAATGATATCATGCTTTTCCAACTCTTTTCTCAGTTCATAAAAACTTTTACAATCACTCGAAAGATTGCATGTGTAATACCCTTTGTCTTGATTGAAATAGGACAAGAGATTCCTGATGACGCTCTTTCCACAGTCGGCTTCTTTACTTTGTAATAGCATAAAACTGTCCTCCAATAAAATATATTTACGGAGTGACAGCTTTTCAAAATTTATCTTAAATCAAGATCCTGAATGACTTTCTCATCAAAAAGGTCATTCAATAACGAGTAGAGTTCATCTTTTCCATGAAGGACTCTTCTATTTGAATAAATGATGGTATTGATGCCTTTTGGCTTCTCAATCGAAGCATAATTGATCTTTCCTTCTTTTTTTCTTTCTCTCAATAAGGGGAAAAGATATTTATCAAGTTTCTCATCATTGAGATAAACAATCTTATCAAGATTCTCAAGAAGAAGAACATCTGCTTCCATCAATAGCGGAAGTTCTTTTATCGTCGGGAAAGAAAGATTGTCGTAAGAAGAGAAAAGGTTAGAAAAGAATTTCGGCGCATTGATGTAAGCAACGCTGAATTCGCTTTTGGCATAGACATATCCTAACAGTCTTAAAAGCGAAGAGGAGAGAGCACTTCCGCCATTGACAGTCGAGAACATGATTCCCTTGCCTGCCTTTTCGTTTTTCTTTGATATGTTGAGTGCAGAAAGAAACACCGAGGATAATCCCTGTTGCTTTTTGATATTGTCTCCCTTTAGCAAGGAGTCCAATAAGGAATTAGCGTCAACGACCAAAGCCGTATGAGAACAATCACAGGGTTTGATTCTTTCTAAAACGCGGTTCATCTCATTGAGATGGACACAAGGTTGAGGAGTGAGACGGATCCTGTCTGCTTCCTTTTCATAATAAGGAACAAGAACATAGCCTTTTCTGTCTTTTTTCGGACAGGACAAAAGTTTCTTCTTACAGGAAAGACATTCATTTCTGTCCATCTGATATGAATAGAGTTCGCCTAATGAATTTTCAAAGGTCTTTCCGGTTTTCAGCAATGGTTTGATCATCTTCAAAGCAAGCACATCATCTTTGAGGAAGTCCTGAATCGATTCCTCCAAAGCGAGTTTTTCCTTTTCATCGAACTCAACTTTGACATGCTTCACCTGCATCTGTTCGACATTGATGAATTGATTGCTCTTCATAAATCAAGTCCCTTAGAAAGCGCTAAAAGATCATCTTTTGTGATCTCCTCGCTCTCTTCCTTTTTATCAGTCTCTTCAGCAGCAGACTTCTTTGCTTTGCTATACGTCGATTTGCGTTTTTTGTTTTCAAGGACCTGGAAATCTCGCGTCTTCAAAGCGACGATAGCGCCATAGCAGTCAGTGACATTGTTGGCAGATAAGGTAAAGGCCACCTTGTCGATCAAAACAGAATTGAATTCCTTGTTTGTCTTCTTCAAAGAATAATCAAGAATGACATTGATGATGCCATTGTCAAAGTCGAAATTCTTTCTCAGCTTTTCGACTTCTTTCAGCATATAGTCATTGGGTTCCGCATGGAAGAAAGCCTGAAGATATTGTTTTGGTGTTGTTGATGTGAAGATTTTCACGTTGACCGAACTGTCTCCTTGTCCTAAAGATGCTTTTTCGGCTTCCTGCTTTTCCAAACGGATATATTGATTCTGAGTTCTGACCTTCGATTCAAACTTATTCAAATAAAAATTGAAGTCTGTATCCAAGGATTCCTCAATCAGTTTCAAGACTGTCTTTTCATCCAGTCCATATAATTTGGCATCAGATTCAATCTGGGAAAAATAGGCTTGAATCTTATCGAGAGGAATATTGTCTGCCTGAAGAAAATCAAGCAGCGTCTGCATGGAAAACTTTGCAATCTCCTTATACTGCTTTCCTTCAACATTGTTTTCAGCCTGAAGATCCTCTTTAGATAATGCGACAGAATACACATCGGAAAATCTTGCACTGACGGATGTAAAGCCATCAAGGAGTTGTCCGTCCTCTTTTTTGAAATAATTGACAAGGCGATGATATTTCTTATTGGAGACATTCTGAAGGAGAAGATTCTTAAGAATCGGATCAGCAAAGAATTTCTTCGGACTGGCAGTCGGAATCAAACGATAAAGATAAAAAACTTTGCTTCCGTTTTCATCTGTTTTTTCTTTTCGATAGGTTTCAAGAAGGCCGATGGCTTCCAGTCTCTCTCTGGCTTTAAGGAAACGCACATCATCAAAACCGATCATCGATAAAAACTCTTCATGCGTGACAAGGCCGTCGATTTCAGCGCTCTTGCTGCTCTTATAAAGCACATCATAAATCAGATAGGCATCCGATTTGATGATGGGAAGATACAACAGGGCCAAAACGGAAAAATCGGTCTCTGAGAGGGAGTAATCGACCGAGATGGAAAAACTGGAATCAGGTTCAATAATGTTCATGCGATTATTATACCAAATCCAGGCTGTATTAAAGCCATAATCTCTTCTTTAATTTTTTAGTATATATTGGTAAAATATAAAGGTTAGTTTTCATTCCATAATAAATATGAAGGAGTACATTCATGAATTATAGAATCGACAAGAAGACAAAGATCATCTGCACGATCGGACCTAGCAGCCAAGACAAACCGACACTGAAAAAACTGCTCGCTACCGGTATGACGTGTATGAGACTCAATTTCTCCCATGGCTCCCATGAAGAACATTTAGCCAAAATCAGAACATTGAGAGAAATCGAAAAAGAAGAAGACCTGATCATTCCGATCTGCCTTGATACAAAAGGACCTGAAATCAGAACCGGAAAATTCGAAGGCGGCGTTGCCGAATTCAAACAAGGCGAAACCACAAGAATTTTCATGGGCGTCGATAAATTAGGAACGAACAAGGCTTTCGGTGTCACCTATACGAACCTTTTCAACGATTGTGAAATCGGAAGCAAGATTCGTCTCGATGATGGAAACCTCGAACTCATTGTCAAAGAAAAAGACAATAAGACCAAAGAGCTTGTCTGCTTAGTCGGAAACGATCACGCCTGCAAAGACAGAAGAGGTGTCAACTGCCCTGGTGTCCATCTTTCCATGCCCTACTTATCCGAGCAGGACAAGAGCGACTTGATCTTCGGATGTGAAGAACATGTCGACTTAGTCTCCGCCTCATTCGTCAGAAACGTTCAGGATATTCGCGATATGCGCGCTCTTCTTGATTCTCACGGCGGAAAGAACATCCTCATCATCTCCAAGATCGAAAACACAGAGGCCATCGAAAACCTTGACAGCATCATCCGCGAAAGCGATGGCATCATGGTAGCCCGTGGCGACCTCGGTGTCGAAATCCCCCCAGAACAGGTTCCTACCTATCAGCGTTATCTGATCCAGACCTGCAGAAAATACGGAAAACCTGTCATCACAGCCACACAGATGCTCGATTCCATGATTCACAACCCCTTCCCGACAAGAGCGGAAGTCAGCGATGTCTCCTGGGCCATCGATCAGGGAAGCGATTCCGTCATGCTCTCTGGAGAGAGCGCAAACGGACAGTACCCTGTTCAGGCTGTCGACATGCAGACAAGAATCGCCAAGGAAGTCGAAAAGCACTTCAACTACGAGACCTCTTCTCATCAGGCATTTGAAACATCCAACAAGAATGTCAATGACGCTATTGCAGCCTCTGTCTCCGATACTGCCATTCTCATCAACGCAAAGCTCATCATCTGTTTCTCTGTCTCCGGTCAGACAGGCATCAGAATCTCCAAGACAAGACCGATCTGTCCTGTCTTCGTCGTCTCCTCTGACTATGACGCTTTGACACACATGATGCTCTATTATGCCTGCTATCCTTATCACACCAAGAAAGTCCCGCAGTTCAGTGAAGAGATGGAAGTTCTCGCTCTTAAGATTGCAAAAGACTACGGTATCGAAGAAGGAAGCCATATCATCATGACCGGCGGAACACCTGTCGGTGCAGGAAAGACAAACTTCATGAAGGTTCTGACCGTTCATAATACGGATTCGATCGATTACTCGGAGGATTAAATCAATGACAGACAAAATCATTTCAATCGACTGCGGAGGCACCAATCTTCGCGTCGCAGCAATGGATAAGGAACTGAACATCCTTGCTGTAAGAATCGTCCCTTCTATCAAGGATGATCCGATGGCTCTTTACAACAAAATGAAGGAGCTCATCGATATTGTCAAAGAAGAGGCACATATGGATTATGTTGAATCTATCGGCATGTCCATGTGCGGTGTTGTTATGAACAACCAGGTCGGAAGAGTCGGAAATCTTGGAATCGACTCCTTCGATTTCGTCTCTTTGTTCAACAGAGACTTCCCGACGGCAAAGCTTTATTTCGCAAATGATGCAAACTGCTCTGCTCTTGTCGAAGCCGAATACGGGGCCAACAAAGGCTTCCTCAATTCCGCCTTTGTCACAATCTCCACAGGCATCGGTCTTGGTGTTGTCCACAACGGAGAGATGATTGACCTTCCTCTTGAAGGCGGAAGAATGTTTGTCAACTACAAGGGCAAGGACTATGAGGCCGAATATCTCCTTTCCGGAAACGGAATCGTTCACCTCGCCGCTCTTAACAATATTGAAATCACAAGCGCATATGAATTCTTCCAGGGCGTCAGAGCAAAAGACGAAAAGATGATTGCTCTTTATCACATCTGGATCGATATGCTCGCTACATGGTTCTCTAATCTCCAGCTCTTATTCAATGTCGATTCCTATGCTGTCTCCGGCGGTGTCATGAAGAGCAAGGACATCTTCTTCGAAGACCTTGAAAGACTCGCCAATGAAAAGATCGCAACATGGAACTTCAAGCCGATCGTATTGAAATACGCATCCTTCACACAGGACGTCGGACTTGCAGGCGGCGGAGCACTTGCATGGCACGCTTTAAAGAAGTAGAATACTAGAACGTTTATTGAAAGGCACGCATATGAAAATCATTTTACCGGATCATTCCGAAAAAGAAATCAAAGACGGTAGCACCGCCTTGGAAGCATGCAAAAGCATCTCCCTCTCCCTTGCCGAAAAGGCAATCTGCTGTAAAGTCAATGGAAATCTCTTCGATTTAAACGAAGTCTTGCCTGATAACTGCACATTTGAGGCCATCACCAAAACATCTCCGGATGCTTTGCATGTCCTCCGTCATTCTGCAGCTCATTTAATGGCTGAAGCCATCCAACATCTTTTCCCTGGCGTTCAGTTTGCTTATGGCCCAGCTACCGAAGACGGCTTCTATTATGATATGAAACTTCCTCGTCCGATTTCGGAAAACGACTTCCCGAAGATTGAACAGGAAATGAAGAAGATCATCTCCGAAAAACAGCCTATCGTCAGACAGGATGTCTCTGTTCAAGAAGCTGAAAAGTTTTTCGCCGATCAGAAGTACAAGCTCATCCACATTCATGAGCTCGCCGATAAGGGCGCATCCCTTTCCGTCTATTCTCAGGGCGACTTCAAAGACCTTTGCTTAGGGCCCCATATGAAGAACACCAAAGAGATCAAGGCCATCAAAATCATGTCCACTTCTTCCTGCTATTTCCAGGGAAACAAGGAAAATGACAGCCTTACCCGTATCTATGGAACTGCTTTCTTCTCTCAGGAAGATATGGATAAATATCTCAAATTGTTAGAGGAAAGAAAGGAAGCCGACCACAAGAGATTAGGTTCTCAGTTAGGTTTGTTCATGTTCTCCGATTTCGGACCTGGACTTCCTTTCTGGCTTCCTAACGGCATGATCATCCGTCACGAACTTGAGAACTTCCTCTGGGATCTTCTCACCAAGGAATACGGATATGTCTTCCTTAAGACTCCGCAGATGCTCTCCCGTGAACTTTGGGAAACCTCCGGTCACTGGAAGAAGTACAAAGAGAACATGTACATCACCAAGGTCGATGGCAAACCTTATGCCATCAAGCCGATGAACTGCCCTGGTGCCATTTTGGTCTATCAGAACAGCATCCACTCTTATCGTGATCTTCCTATCCGTTATGCTGAATTCGGTCTCGATCATCGTCATGAGGCAAGCGGTGCACTCAACGGTCTCTTCCGTGTCCGTGCATTCACTCAGGATGATGCTCATATCCTTTTGGCTTTCGATCAGATCGGCGATGAAATCAGAAAGATGGTCCGTATGTTCGGATACGTCTATAAGACCTTTGGTCTTTCCTATTCTGTCGAACTCTCCACACGTCCTGATCGCTTTGTCGGAAAGATCTCCACTTGGGACAAGGCTGAAGCCGAACTCAAGCTCTGCTTGGAAGAGAACAATATTCCTTATGAAATCAATGAAGGCGACGGCGCATTCTATGGCCCGAAGCTCGACTTCAAGATCAAAGACTCTCTCAACCGTGTCTGGCAGTGCGGAACCATTCAGCTCGATATGCAGCTTCCTCACCGCTTCGGTCTCACTTATGTCGACAAAGACGGCAAGCTCAAAGAGCCTGTCATGCTTCATAGAGCAATCTTCGGTTCCTTCGAACGTTTCTTAGGCATCATCACCGAGAACTTCAAGGGTGCCTTCCCGACTTGGCTCCATCCGGAACAGGTCAGAATCATCCCTGTCAACAACGATGAGAAGGTTGTCAAGCTCGCAGCTGACTTAAACAAGAAACTCTTGAAACGCGACATCCGTTCTAAGATCGATGACCGCAACGAAAAGCTCTCCTACAAGATTCATGACTCTCAGGTCATGAAGGTTCCTTACACCATCGTCTTAGGACCTAAGGAAGCTGAAGAAGGCAACATCACCTATCGTCTCTATCACGAGACTGCTTCCAAGACTGTTACTGAGAAGGAGTTTATCAAGATCATCGATACCGATATCAAGACACGTGCTCCTTATCGTCATTACTAAATCATCGACCATAAGAAAAGCCCTCAATCGAGGGCTTTTTCTTGTGACGAATATTTTAAAAGGAGGTACGAGCAATAATTATCAGTTTTAACGATTGTACTTCTGCAAGGAATTGTCATTCTCCTGCTCAAGGTAATCGATCTGAGCAGAATAATTATCAATCCTTCTAGACATCTCGCTGTTTTCTTTTCCGTAGAAGGATAAGACAGCGATGGATGAAGCTGAGATGACCGCAGTAAAGGCGAGCATCACAATCATGGCAGTCTTTAAAGAATGCTTCGGTTTTTTCTTATAAGTTCTTTCGATGCGGTCTTTCATACGCTTACATCCTTTCTATCGCTCTCAATATCGATGCTTTGCAGCGATTGTTGCTGGCGATCTCTTCCTCAGTAGGAACGAGAGGCTTTTTGGTCAGAGCGATGTAACCATCTTCTATTGTATCGGCTTTATACTTATCGACATGCTTATCGACGACATACTGTCTGAAGACTTCTTTGACGATTCTGTCTTCTTCGCTGTTGAAGGAGATGATGACAAGTCTTCCTTTTCTGTTCAGGAATTCAATGGCTTGTTTCAATCCTTTCTTCAGCTGTTCGATCTCTCCGTTGACTTCGTAGCGGAGGCCTAAGAAGAACTGCTTTGCAGGATGTCCTTCTTTTCTCAGCTCTTTAGGAGGAAGCGAGGATTTGATGATATCGACTAACTCGAATGTCGTCTCAATCGGCTTCTCTTGTCTTACCTGAAGAATCTTCTTGACGACTGGGTAATAGATTTTGCATTGCCCTAATTCGCGGAAAACACGGCAGAGCTCTTTCTCATCGTATTTGTTGATGATGTCTTTAGCTGTGATGCTGTCTTTCTGATCCATTCTCATATCGAGAGGTGAATCAAAGCGATAAGAGAAACCACGGCTAGGATCATCGAACTGAGGTGAGGATACACCGATATCCATCAGGATGAAATCCGCGCCTGTAAAGCCACTTTTCTTCAATGTTTCGATGCTTTCTGCAAAAGTGGAATGCAGGAAGTATTGCTTAACGGTCTTCGAATAAGGAATCAGGAACTGTTCGCAGTACTGAAGGGCGTCATTGTCGCGATCGACACCGATGAAAGTACTTCCCTTCCCCATTCTTTTCATGATGTTGGAGGCATGTCCTGCACGACCAAGCGTCATATCAAGATAGGTCATCTTCTTCCCGGATGGAACAAAGGAGAGAACTTCATTCAGCATGACGGGGTTATGAGAGTTGAAGTCGCTCATATTCTACTTTTCCCCCAAGAGTTTCTTGGCGCTTTCAGAGTAATTCTCTTCGCCTTCCTTCTCACTGGCGTAGTAGGCTTCCATATCCCAGACTTCCAGATGATCGTAGACACCGACAACGACAACTTTCTTTCCTAAGGAAACCTTGTTCATCAGAAGCTTAGGCAAGAGGATACGATTATGGGAGTCAATCGGAATATTGAAGGTGTTTCCCATAAAAATACGTCTTACATCTCTTGCTTCCTTGGAGAACTCAGAAAGCTTCATGATTTCAGAGGCGTTCTTTTCGAAAGTTTCTTTTGGGAAGAGCTGGACACATTTGTCCATGCCTAAAGTAGCAAAGCATGTGCTTTCAGTGAAACCGTCGCGATAGATGGAAGGTAAGACCAATCGATATTTATCATCGAGGGTCAATTCTTTCTGTCCGTAAAACACAGTCTTTTCCCACTTTCACCCACAATTATAATGATATCTCCCACTTCATGCAAGTACTTTTAAGTTTTTTCTTAAAATTTATGATTTTTTCGATTTTCCATCCAACATGCAGATTTCAAAAAAAGCCCATAACTATGGGCATTTTTAAGAATATAAACTTCCGAGTGGGTAAAAATGGTAGAAATAGATGCATTGTGGGAGAAAATTTTAGAATCTATAGCAAAAAATCGAATTTCAACATCAACAAAATAATAATATTCGACGAATGTTAATATTTACCAGTGACGACAGTTCATTATGCACTGACTTTTTTCACAACTCTTTCGTTTGACCCTTGTCTGTTCCATAGCATTTCCGGATTTAAGCTTTCAGGTTTACCACATGCCAAATTAATTTTTCTTGATTGTTCTAAAGTCACCACTTTCATAGTCCAACCGCGGGTGAAGAAAAAATAACAACGGCTTTTCCGTTTTTATTTTCAAAGATGCAGTCATCTATTCATCATATTTCATGAATAAAAAACGAGTTCCCCGTTTTTATCTGCACGCAGCTCTGAATCAAGTCCTCAAAAAAAGGCTCTGTCACAGTGGCAAAGCCTTGAAATTCAGTTTTGGAAAGAATTATTCCAGTTCGCTGAAAGCGTTGGAGCGCTTCTTCTTTTCCTCTTCGTATTCCTCTTCGGACATCAGAACATAGTTCTCATGCTCGATTCTCTTAAGGGGAACCTCGGAGTAGTTCTGCGGAATAGCGTTGAAGAGAAGGGCGAGGATAGAGCCGCGAAGATCGTAAAGGCCGTCTTCATCAGGAAGAAGGTCGCTGTTTTCTTCGTCCTCTGTCGAAATGGTCAGTTCGACGCTGTCATCAAGATGATAGTCTCTCTCCTTCTGATCGTGGGCATCAAGAAGCGTGATGTCGCCGTTTACGGAGATAGAGAAAGTCGTCAATACGCCGAGTGCGATGACATCGAGAACGAAGACGCTGTCATTGAGGGATAAGAGATTCGGAAAATACTTCATCTCTTTCTCGGTCAATTCAAAGTCGAGATCATATTCGTTCCCTTCCTTCAGTGAAAGAAGGTCGATAGCGATTCTGTTGTCCTTATCCATCACTTGATATATCCTTTCTCCTTCATGTCATCCATGACAAGAAGCATCAGTCTTCTGATGTCGAAATGAGCGTGAGGATCGGTTCTGAGAGCAAAGATCTTCTTCCATTCGCGAAGGTTGCAGGTGACCATGATGGAAGCCTTCAGAGAATTGGGAAGAACAGCTCTTGCCTCATCAGGTGTGGCACCTTCCTTGATGAGCTCAAAATAGGTATCTGCGCACTTCTGATAGAAAGAATCGTAGATCTCTTTTCTCTCTTCGTATTTGCTCGGCTTCATGAAGGTGAGACAGGCATCGAATTTATCTTTGGTGTAGTTGCAGTAACGGGTGGATTCCTGGGCGAAAGAACAAATGCGGTGGCGGACGAGTTCATGTGTGACGCCGCGATCTGTGATCAGGTGATAGGTGACATAGGTGAAGCGATCATAGATCTCAGCAGGGATCTTATCCTTGTTGGCTTCGACATCAAAGAGAGGAACGCTCTTCTCTCCCTCTAGGGAAGGAAGAAGAACAGAGCGGACTTCAACAGGAAGCGAGGCGCCTAAAAGAGTGGCCATCTCTTTTTCAAGGACGTCTTCGCTATTGATGTTTTCAAGTATAGGACGGATAGAAGAGGAAAGGAGATAGACCATTTCGGAATAATCGCCTTTCACCCTCATGAACTCTCCTAATTCATAGAACGGATTATGGAGTTCAAGGAAGCGATGATACTGCTTCTCATTCAGGACGAAAGCGAAGCGATAATGCTCCATCATCGCCAAATGTCCGCTCTGGACAAGGCGTGTGATGAAACCGATATTGTTTTCGTGGTCCTTTTCTTTGACCTGATAGCAATTGTGGGCAACCAAAGCGAGCTTATCGAAGAAATCGGTATGCTTCACTTCGGAAAACGAATTTTCAATCAGTCGGAAACTAGCCATGTCATTCTCCTTTCAATGTCAGTCCAAGTTCGCTCTTGCAGGCATCTGTGATTTTCTTGATGGAAGAGGTGATCTCATTGTCTTTCAAAGTGCCATCCTCTTTTCCTAAGAAAACAGAAACACCGAGATAGGTGATGCCAGTTAGTTTGTCTGTGAATTCGTCAAACAGGCAGACATCTCTGACATTGGTATCCTTGACGTGAAGGATGGTCTTCTTCAAAAGAGCATAGTCGACTTTGTCGTTCATGCGGAAGGAAAGGTCTCTTCTGACTTCCGGGAAGGAAGAGAAAGAGGCAAACTTCGTGTTCATGCCCTTCAGGCTGAGAAGCTTTCCTAAATCCAATTCAGCGACAAAGAGCTTGTCTTCGTAGAAAGAAGGATGCAGCTGGCCGAAAGTTCCGACAAGGTCCTTGCCGACAAAGATATCGGCAGAGCAGTTGGGATGGAACTTCTCGTTCTTGGAATAGGCGATGCGGAAACGGGAATCGGTGAGGCCGATCTTTCTTAAAACAGCATAGACATAGCCCTTCAGGTCGAAGAAATCATAAGGTCTGCTCATATATTCATCTCTTCCCATCTTTTCGCCGCAGAGGGCGATAGAGAGATAAAGATGATTTCCTTTCGGTGTATCGATAGGAGAGATTTCAAACAGAGCGAGGTTCTTGTTCTGATGTGCTTTGTTGTAATCGACAGTCGCAATAAGGGAAGGAAGAAGATCGCTTCTGACGATCTCATGATCCTTTGTCATCGGATTGATGATCTTAAATCCTTCGTCCTTGTTGAAGACACGGATAGAGGCATCCTCTTTCTCGCTGATCAGCGTAAAGGAGAGGATCTCATCAAGTCCACGGGAAACAAGAAGTTCGCGAATTTCTCTCTTCTTTCTCTGCTCATCGCTAAGATGTCCCTGCGTGACAGGGAAATGATCCAAAGAAGGAGTGATTCTTGTTGCGGGGAAGTAACGGAATACTTCTTCATCGATATCGCACTGTTCCTTCAAATCGACACGATCAAGCGGAGGAACGATTGTTCCGTCCTCTCTCTTTTCGATTCGATAAGCGGCAAGGACTTCATCGACTTCTTCTTTTGTATAAGAAGAACCGAGTCTTGCATTCAAGGCTTCTAAAGAGAACGGGAAAGGTTCATTGGTCATCTCAGCGCGATTGAAAGAGGAGTAGCTGGTGAGTTCATAGCTCTCCAAGAATTCAGGAAGCAAGGAAATAGTGACAGCCATGGCTTCTGTGATGAGCTTGGGGTTTCTCTCCTTGCTGAAGAGCTGAGAAGAGAAAGAAGAAAGTCCAAGACGGGAAGAAGTATGGCGGATATTGGCGTGATAGAAGCAGGCTGCTTCAATCGCAATGTTTCTGGTAGATGGTCTGACCGATGCCTTTTCGCCTGCCATGATGCCGGCGAGGCAGATGACAGAACTCTTGTCGGAAATGACAAGATCGCCAGGGATCAGGTCGATTTCTTTGCCGTCGAAGGTCGTGAATTTGCCCTGATAATCATCAGAGACGATGTAGTCATCGCCTGTGTTGTCATCCGCATCATAGATGTTTAACGGCTGACCGGTGAGGAGCATTGAATAGTTTCCTAAATCGACAAGCGGAGAAAGGGAGCGGATGCCGCTTGCAAGAAGAGTTCTCTTGATATAAAGAGGAGTTTCTTTCTTCACGACGACATCGTTGATGCGAAGCATATCGATTCTCGGGCAGTTGATGGTCTTGGAACGGACGTGGATGTTGTCCTTCAAAGAAGCGAGGTTGTAGGTGGGAAGGTGGACAAGAGGGCGGTTCATCAAAGCAGAAATCTCTCTTGCCATGCCGATGTAACTGAGGCAGTCCGGACGATTAGGAAGGACATTGATATCGAGGATCGTATCGTTGAGACCTAAATAATCAAGGACATTCTTTTCACCTAAAGGAGCATCGAAAGGAAGCTCTTCGATACCGTTCATAGAAGGAGAGTTCTCTTCCAAAGACTCCTTGGAAACGCCGAGTTCAAGCAAAGAGCAGCACATGCCTTCGCTGACTTCGCCTCTGATCTTTCCCTTCTTGATGGTTTCGCCTAAAGCGGGAAGGACACAGCCTTCCAAAGCGACGATGACACGAAGTCCTTTTCTGACATTCGGTGCACCGCAGACGATATGTTTGATGCCTTCCTGACCGCAGTCGACAGTCAGAATATGAAGGTGATCGCTATCGCGATGCTTTTCGCAGGTGAGGACTTCGCCGATGACAAGAGAGCTTGCCTCAGCAAGTTTCTCCATTCCTTCGACTTCAAAGCCGGAGAAGGTCAGACGATTGCGAAGCTCTTCGGGTGTAATGGAGGTCAGATCGACGAGCGTAGATAAAGTTTTGTATGAAAATAACATGATATTACTCCTTTCTGAACTGAGAAATGAAGTTCACATCGTTGGTATAGAAACGCTTAATATCATCGATATTGTACTTCAGCATGGCGATTCTGTCGACGCCGATACCAAAGGCAAAGCCTTTGTACTTCTTGTCATCATAGCCGTTGAGTCTTAAGACATTAGGATGGACCATGCCAGAGCCTAAAACCTCGATCCAGCCGGTATGTTTGCAGAAGTTGCAGCCTTTTCCGTTGCATTCAAAGCAGGAGATATCAGCTTCAACGCTCGGTTCCGTGAACGGGAAGAAAGAAGGGCGGAAACGGATTTCGCGCTTTTCGCCGAAAAGATGCTTCAATAATAAAGTCAAAGTCTCAAGAAGATTGCTGAAGGTGCAGTCTTCGGAGATGACAAGGCCTTCGATCTGACCGAACTGATGGCTGTGGGTCGCATCGTTGTCTCTGCGGTAAACCTTGCCAGGGCAGATGATCTTGACAGGTCCCTTGCCCTGCATCTGTTGCATGACACGGGCCTGAACGCAGGATGTATGGCTTCTTAAGACGGTTGTAGGATCGACGGAGAAGGAATCCTGCATATCTCTTGCCGGATGATCGGCAGGGATATTCATGAGTTCGAAGTTGTTTCTGTCGCTCTCGACTTCCGGTCCGTCTGCGACAGTAAAGCCGAGTCCGACAAAGAAATCGGTAATATCATCGACAACGGCATAGAAAGGATGCTTGCTTCCAAGCGTCTCTTCAAAGCCGGGAAGAGAGATATCGACCTTCTCTTTTTCAAGGCGCATGTTGAGCTCTCTGTCTTTGAGCTCCTTGTCCTTTTCTTCGAAGAAGCGGTTAAGCTGTGTCTTCAAAGCGGTCAGCTTTTCGCCGAAGGCTTTCTTCTGATCCTGAGAAATTGTTCTCATCTGGGCATAAAAGGCGGTCAGATTGCTCTTTTTTCCAAGGAAACGTCCTTTAAACGCCTCCAACGAGGCTTTGTCTGAAATCTTCAGGCATTCCTCTTTTGCATCTTCTATCTCTTTTTCGGAGAGCTTTTCAAATTCGTTGAGTTCCATGTTTTATTCTCCTTGTACTTAACGGATATCTGGATTCTGTGCGAGAACTTCCGGTTCATCATCGTCATCATCGGAAGCGGGTCCTTTTGTTTCCGCAACAGGTTCATCCTTCTTTTCTTCGACAACCGGCTCATGCATCTTGTTTCTTAAGAAGGAAGGAAGAACAGAAGAGTTTCTGTCTTCGTTGATTCTCTTCATCGTATCAGAAGCTTCGACACGAACCTCGGCCTTCTCTTCCGGCTTTTCAAATGTGGAGTTGGGATTTCTCATCGGAGCAGCGCTGAAATCGATATCCTTATTGAAATCAGTGGCGATGATGGCGATTGTCATCTCATCATTGAAGCTAGGATCTTCCATGACACCGAAGATGATATTGCAGTCATCATTGTCTTTTCCGCAGGCAGCTTCCGTGATATAGTCGACAGCATCCTGTGTTTCAAGAAGGCTGGTATCTTTGCCGACCGTGAAGTTGATCAGCATGCTGTGTGCACCGCGGATACTGGCTTCAAGAAGAGGTGAGTTGATGGCGTTGTTTGCAGCATCGACAGCCTTGTTCTCTCCCTTGCCGTGACCGATACCGATCAAAGCGAGACCTTTTCCGCTGAGGGTGGATTTAACGTCTGCAAAATCGAGATTGATAAGGCCGTGTTTCAAGATCAGATCGGTGACCGTCTTGACAGCGGATCCTAAAATAGAATCGGCTTTATGGAAAGAATCGCCGATTGCGAGTTTTCCGTCATTGAACATCAGCTTGTCATTGGAGACGACGATCAAGGCATCGACATTGTCTTTTAAAGCGTTGATACCTTCCAGTGCGTTTGTTCTTCTTGTCTTTCCTTCGAAATTGAAAGGACGTGTGACAATACCGATGACAAGGCAGCCTTCTTCTTTAGCAGCCTTAGCGACGACAGGAGCACCGCCGGTTCCAGTACCGCCTCCTTCACCGGCAGCGATGAAGACAAGGTCTGTTCCCTGAACGATGCGCTTGATATCATCATAGGCATCCTCAGCGGCCTGTTTGCCGCAGTTGGGGTTTCCGCCGGCACCAAGGCCTCTTGTGACGCCTCTTCCCAAGACGAGCTTGTTCTCGCAGGGAGAATTGCTCAAGGCCTGGCAATCGGTATTCAATACCCAGTATTCGACTAAATCGGCTTTGTCATGAAGCATGCTGTTGACAGCATTTCCGCCTCCGCCGCCGACACCGATGACTTTGATTCGGGCGTTTTTCTTCAACTCTTCATCCGGAAGAGATCTGATCAAATTAACATCATCCATAATCTATTTCCTTTCTATCGATCGAATACGGTCGATTTCAGTTTGTCGTCCGACTCCGTCCTTCTGAAGCTGTCTCTCTTCATCTGATAGTCGAGATTGGAGACGGCAATCGCACCAAGAGCAGCATTGAAGACACCGGTTTCTGCGCCGAGTTCTTTCGCTCTGGATACTCTCGTATTGCGCTTCAGGGCATAGGAGACATATTGTTCCAGTCCGAAGATATCGATACCTGTTCCGGTGATAAGAACAGGAACATTGTCCGTTACGCCGTTGTCGACGATGAAGTTCTGCAGTTCTCTTAATAGTGGCATAAAGGCTTTGCATAATGCGGTGAATATCGTATCGAGCGTGAAGCCTTCATCTGTCACATATTCGAATTCGAGCTTCTGCAGGAATCCGAATGTCATCATCAGCTCTTTTCCGCGTTCAATAGAGACACCTAAGCTATTGGAGAAGCGTTCAAGAACAGAGCTTAGATTCTCCTTGATAACGCTTGAAGAGAACAATCTTCCGCTCTTGATCTCGCTGAAGTAGGTGTAATTGTTCTGAAGCTCAAGAATCAAGTAATTCCTTTCCGATTCATAACGGGTAAGGTATTCATAGCCGGAATAGGTGGATACCATCTGAAGATACGGTTTCAGGCTGACAGAGCTGACGATCCCCTGATAATGGGTGAATGCCTCACGATTGAGGAAATGAACGTCGCCATCCACTTCCAGAGCGCTGGATGTTTTTCCAAGCGGGAAGGTGCTCAGCGTCGGGCAGGTGTCGACTTTGAAGTTGAACGGAACAAGATAGATAGGATCCGTTTCCGGGAAGGGCTTTGTCTTCATCGCACGGATCGTGCAGGAGCGATAGTCCTCATCGCGGATTTTGTTCTCAGCGTTTCCGGTCGGGCTTGATTCCGAAATCTCCTTGGCCTTGAAGCCATACGGCGGATAGAGGAAGACAAGCGGTCCGATATCGACAGGAAGCTGCTTTCTGGCCGTAGCAAGAAGAGCGATAAGAGATTCTTTCAGATCCTCTTTCTTGGGATATCCTTCCGGATTCAGAGGAAGAATCTCGCCTTCTAAGCTCTGAAGGACATAGAGTCTGTCCTTCATCTGATAACCCGACAGCAATTTGATATTGCATGGCGTAAATTCAATCACAGTAATTTGTTTATCCATAACATATCCTTTCTTTAGGCTTTGATCCAGCCTACTTTTCCTTCGGAAGAGAAATAAGGTTTGAAGAAGTAAGCGGAGATCTCTTTTCCGTCATCCTTGAACTTATATGTAGATGCCTCCATTGTATTGGCGCAATCAGAAAGCGATCTGAAGGTGATATCAGGGAAGTTCTTGGTAGGGAAATACTTTGAGAAGTTGTCAGCGAGGCAGTCTTTTAAGACAAACCACTTTCCTTGAGTGTTGACAATGAAATCGCAGACATTGTTCCAAGTGGAATCACCGCCTTCATTGACATACTGGATATCGTCAAAGAAGCTCAAAGTCGAATAAGCAAAGGGGGACAAAGGGGAGAGAGCTAAGGCGATATTGGTCTCATTGATTTCAAAGTTCTCTTTCGGGAAATGGATAAGAGGAAGCTTTTGAGTCTGACTTGTCAAGGTATCCTTGATCTCTTTGATACGTTCAGTAGAAAGCGGCAACGAATCAAGAGAAGAGATGACAGCGTCACATTCTTTGCCGGAAAGGAAGTAAGACTTTTCCTCACCGCTTAAGATCTTGGCATGCGGGAAATCCTCTTCGATTCTGACGCTTGCCGTGATGCCGTTGTTTTCATAGACGGCAGATGTGACAAGTCCGCAGGAAGAAGAGACAATCTTTTTTGCAGAAGCGGTTTTGTTCAAAAGAAGAAGCGGTCTGTAGCCATCGTTTCCGGACAGATGACGAATATCCTCTTTTTTCAGATTGACAGAACCGACAACAGGGATATTTTTGCACTGAAAAGTGGGCAAAGTAAAATAAAATGCAAGCAAAAGAAAACTGATACACAGAGAAAGGACAGAAATCATCTTCCTCGTCTGGTTGATCTTGCTTTTGCGTGCTATCGAATACTCAATCGTATCTTGACTATTCAATGTTTCAGTCTTGCTAGATTGATTCATAAGGTCGTTCAAAAAAAGCAGTCCTCCGACTGCTTAATATTTTATATTAAATCGACAACTTATGAAAGTGTTAAGTGCTCGTAATGGCATAACTTTTCATCAAAAGAGACAATCTTGATTTTTCAAAGAGACAAAAAACTGATTTTGGTCGCTTTTTGATTTTAACTTAAGGAAGTCTTAGCCTCACTCGTCTTCCTCGCCATACGTGATCTCGTCAGCCAAAATCTCATAATTCGTCTTTCCGTTGAAGCTATTCTTTCGCATCGTTCCATGGAAGACAAAATAAGAAGCCATGCTGTTATTGATCAGTGCAGCATCCTTAAAGCAGCAAAGTCTTCCGCCTTTTCCATTGTCTTTGGAAAAGACAGCGTTGCCGTTTTTGGAGAAGACAAGGTCCTCTTTCTCGACAGTAAGAGAAAACTTCGGTTCTTCAAATCCTTCTCCGAAAGGCATGAAGGATTCATAGATCTCGTAGTTTTCCTGATTCAGATCCTCTAAGACCAGAGCGATTTCCTTATCTTCCTTATGGACGGAGAAAGACTGCATGACACAATCGGAAGCAAAAAGGGTAGCGACCTGGAAATAATCTTTCTCCTGGATTGTGACACCGGCTGCGCGCGGATGTCCGCCATGACGGATGAAGTACTTTTTATTTTTTTCGATAAAAGAGAGGGCATTGTATCCGTCAGGAACACGGATAGAACCGACAAGTTCTTTTTCGTTCTGCTCTGAACGAGCAAAGACGATGGTCGGGCAGTTCTTCTCTCTCATCAGCTTGTTGGCAAAAGAGCCAGAGAGGCCTGAATAGCCGTCACAGAGAAAGACTCTCGCATGTTCGGATTCGACAGGATAAGAGAAGGTCATCGATTTGATGATATTCTTTCTCTCTTCGTTTGTTCTGACAATCTCAGAAGCAAATTTGACCATTCTTTCAGAGTTTCTGTTCTCAAGGAGGAAGCCGACGACATGATTGGTCGATAGCATGTCCTTGGCGATTCTTCCAGGGGCATTCAAGGCAGGGTTCAAGGTGAAATTGATGGAATGATAGGAGATATCTCCATTTAACATCCTGACTAAATTCGGATACTTGTTTTCCACTAATTTAGCAAGCATGATCTTTGCCATGACAAGATTGTTGCCGACTAACGGCATGACATCGGAAAACACGGCTAGACCTGCAAGAACGGCATCATAGGCATCATATTTCTTTCTTATGTAGGAT
>CAKUXT010000003.1 GCA_934700375.1 uncultured Bacilli bacterium
GTAAGAACTCTCATGCCGATTCCTTCATCAAACGTTCTCCGGAAGGCTATAACACGATGCTTTATGATGATGGAGCAAATCTTTCCGAAGGTCAAAGACAGCTTTTAGGCATCACTAGAGCCAGTCTTAACCGCTCTCCTGTCATGATTCTGGATGAAGCGACAAGCAACATCGATACAAGAAGCGAGCTTCTGATCCAGCAAGGTCTGAATCAGATGATGAAGGGAAGAAGCGTCATTGTCATCGCTCATCGTCTTTCAACGATCCGCGATGCTGACGAAATCCTTGTCCTCGACCATGGTGTCATCACCGAAAGAGGAACACAGGAAGAGCTTCTTGCTCTGAAGGGCGACTACTATAATCTTTACACTGGAAAAACCGAACTGAGCTAGAAGAGCATTCAACGAATTGATATAATAAGAAGCGGAATCTTTGAGGATATATTATGCAGCGAAAAAAATGTATATGTTTCGATTTTGATGACACGTTGGTCAAGAGTATGGGGCTGACGAAAGAGGCGTTGATCAGAACGCTGAATTATTTCGGTCATAACAAAATAACAACGGAGAACATCCATGATTATTTCGGACCGAGCGAGCCTGGCATCATCACTGATATTCTCGGTGAAGACGAAGCTCTTGCCGCTCTTCCTTATTTCTATCAGACTTACAGCGAACTTCAGAGTGAATTTCTGCATAAGAACGATGAAATAACAGAATTGCTTGAGTCATTATCGAAGCATCCTGACCTTCTCATCCTTTTGATCACAGGAAGAAGTCAGGAAACACTTGATATCTCTTCCCATTTCCTCGGATATGAAAAGTATTTCAAGAAAACCTATGTCGGAAGCATGGATGGAATCAACAAAGACGAATCCATGAAAGAAGCGATGCATGATTTCGATTTAGAGAAGGAAGATATGCTCTATATCGGCGATACCTTAGAAGATATTTCCGTCATGAAAGAAAATGATTATGATATATTCTCGGCCGGATATTTCCACAATAAAGAATATCAGAAGAGACTGTTGAGCGAAAACGAAAACACTTTCACATCCGTCAAAGATTTGTCCGATGCTATCTTAAAAGTCATTTAGTCCAACAAAAAGGCTAAAGAAAGGAGGGGACTATGGAAAACGAAAACAACGAAATCAAAGAAGAAAAAGAGCTTCCTGTTCCCGACAATCCTGAAAACGAAGAAGAACAGTCCGATCTGCTTGAAGCTGAAGATCTCCACCGCCTTTTGATCGTCGGAGACAAAGAAGGACTGGTTGAGAAGCTGAACGAGAATTCAGCGGTTCAATTAGCAGAAGCCCTCAATCCGCTTCATACGGATGAAGCTGTGCTTTTCTATTCCCTTGTTCAGAACGATTACGATAAACTCGGTGAAATCTTCTCCTATCTTTATATTGAAAAAAGAATCGCACTTATCGAACATCTGAACAAAAAAATCATCACTTCTGTTCTTCAGAACGTATCCAACGATGACTTAGCAGACTTCCTCGGTGACTTGAAGAAGCAGACAAGAGACAAAGTTCTCTCTTTCATTCCGAACAAGAGAAAACAGGTCATCAACTATCTGTCAAAGTACTCCGATGATACAGTCGGTAGCATTATGACAACCGAATTCCTGACAATCCCATCAGGAAGCACAGTTCAGAACGTCCTTGATAAAATCAAAGCCATCGGCAACACGCTGGAAACAGTCAGAACGGTTTTCGTCATCGACAAATCCAACAAGCTGATTGGAACTGAGCGCCTTGAAAGCCTGATGTTCGAAGATGAGAATGCAATCATCGACGACGTCATGCAGAAAGACTTCGCCTATATTTCACCGATTGCGGATAAGGAACAGGCCGTTCCTATCTGCGAAGAGTACGACTTGCCTGTTCTTCCCGTCGTTTCAAAAGCCGGCGAGATGCTCGGTATTCTTACTTTCGACGACGTCATGGATGTCTTGGAAGAAGAAAACACTGAAGACGTCTTGAAGCAAGGTGCCGTCTCTCCGACACAGCGCCCTTATATGGAGAACAAAATCTTCAATATCGCGCGTTCCTATGTCATCTGGCTTATCGTCCTTCTTGTCATCAACACTTTCACCGGAATCATCGTTTCGCGCTTTGAATCCGCGCTTCTCACCCTTCCTATTTTGATCTCCTTTGTCCCTGCATTGAACGACTCCACCGGAAACTCCGGAAGTCAGACAACCTCCATGGTCATCAGAGCCTTGACGACTGAGAATGTCGAAAAGAAGGATTATCTGAAAATCATCGGAAAAGAAACGCTGACTGGATTTATCACCGGACTTATCGTCGCACTGTTCAATTTCGGCTGGGTCATGCTTGAGCTCAACACGCCGTTACTCAATGTCACCGAATCCATGAAGAAGACACTGCTTGAAGATCTTCATTTCCAGAGCCTTGCAAACGGAATCCAATATGGATATATGTTGATTGCAGGCATTGTCTCTGCAGCGCTGTTTTTCGGCATTCTTTTCTCGAAAATCTTTGCTTCCATCCTGCCTTTGATTGCAAAAGTTTTCCATATTGACCCCGCTTTGATGTCCGGTCCGCTCGTCTCCTCATTGATGGATATCATGACATTGCTGCTCTACTTTGGAATCGCAATTCTGGTCATCGACAGCATCAATCCAGGACTGCTTAAAATGTAGGAGGTTTAATGTATGAACGAAAACAAAGATATTAACAACCTGCATAACGAAGAGATCGAAGCCGATCAATCCCTCTCTCCGAAAGTCAACAGAGAGCTCTCCTCTTCCGCTTTGAAAGTCATCATCGACACCCATAGCACCGCTGTTTTAAACACCATTGCAAAAACCTATGATCCTACCAATATCGCACACGCATTGGAAGGATTGTCTCAGGAAGACCTTTTGTTTTTCTTCAAATCCGTCAACAGCGATGATTCCGCTGAAATCTTCACCTACTTGGAGCAGGAGACAAAGGAAAGCGTCGTTCAGGCTTTCTCCTCCAGCGAACTCCATAAGATCGTAGATAGCATGGCAACCGATGACTTGGTCGACTTTGTCGACGAACTTCCTGCCAACCTCATTCATAAGGTTCTCATGGCGACTTCCCCTGAAGACAAAGCGCAGATCAATGCCTATCTGAACTTCAAAGAAGACTCCGCTGGTACCTTGATGACACCGGAATACATGTCTGTCAGAGATACCGATACTGTAAAGACAGCTCTCGCCAAAATCAAAAAATACGGCGAGAAAATGGAAACCATCTGGGAGATTTTCGTCGTCGACAGCACAAGAAAACTAGTCGGCAGCATCACCCTTGATAAATTGGTCGAGGCTGACAAAGACGAAGTGACCGGTGACATCATGACAAACACCGCTGTCGCCGTTCAAGTCAACACCGACCAGGAAATCGTTCTTCAGTATTTCAGAAAATACGACGTCGCTGTCATACCTGTCACCAATGCATCCAACAGAATGCTCGGTATCATCACCTTCGATGATGCCATGGACGTCGCAAATGATGAAAACACCGAAGATACGATGATTTCATCCGCCGTTATCCCTAACGATACACCTTATCTGAAAACCTCTATCCTCAAGCTTGTGAAGAGCTATGGTGTCTGGTTGATTGTTCTTCTTGTTCTAAACACTTTCACCAGCATGGTTCTCTCCTATCTCAGCGCATTAGGCCCTCTTCTTCTCATCCCTGTACTCACTGCCTTCCTTCCGACTGTCATGGGAACAAACGGAAACGCATCCGACCAGACAGCAACCGTTACCGTCCGTGAGCTTGCCTTAGGCAACATCACGACAAAGAACTATTTCAAAGCGATGTGGAAGGAACTCAGAGCCAGTCTTATCACCGCTTCCCTCTTAGCAATATTCGCATTCGGATGGATCTTAGTCGAGCTCTATTCCGGCCTCATCTCCTTGACTGTCAGAGATACTGCCATCATCGATAGCATCTGCTCCGGAAACAGAAGCGTCTTCTTCCTGATGATCGCTGCCCTTGTCTCTCTCACCTTCCTTGTCACGACAACCCTTGCTAAATTATTAGGCGTCTCCTTGCCGGTCTTAGCAAAGCTTGTCCACCTCGATCCTGCCGTCATGTCACAGCCTGTCATCTCCACCATTCTCGATATCGTTTCCATCGTCTTCTACTTCCTCTTCTCCACATTGATTTTCAGAGGATTATAAAAAACTGATGGAGTTTACGACTTCTTATCATTTAAGAAAGTTTTGGTAAACTCCATCAGTTTTTATTTTCTTGTTTTCAGTTCGTAGAAGGAAACAGCAATCGAAGTTGTAAGATTCAAAGAATCCACCTCATCGCTTTGTTCGATGCGGACGTTGTTTTCGTTATGAATGGAAGGAGGAAGTCCTGTCGCCTCATTTCCAAAGACAAGGGAGCAGGGATGTGTGAAGGTGATATCATGAAGCGGCCTTGAAGTATCAAGGACAAAGGGATAGAAAGGACGCGGATACTTCTTTCTGTATTCTTCAAAAGAATCAAAGAGCTCGATTCTGATTTTGAATATGGCACCCATCGACGCTCTTACCGCTTTAGGATTGAATAAGTCAGCGCATGGCTTGATCAAAGCCATGTCGTGATATCCGAAAGCAAGAAGCGTTCTCATCGCATTGCCGAGGTTTCCCATATCGCTGGGATTGACCATGACAAGGTGGTCCTGTTTTTCATCAAGCGTAGAGGAGAACTTGTCAAAGACGCCTAATATATGCGCGTTCTCTTTTGATTTGACGATTCTGAAAGCTTTGTCAGAGACAATGATTCTGTCTTTGGGAACAAGAGTCTGTATCTTTCTATATCCATCGCTGTCAAGAGCATCTTCTGCGACATAGACGGCTTTGAACTTTTCTCTCTTGTACTGAATCATTTCGAAGGTCGGAAAGAAGCCTTCTGTGTAAGAGTAATCTGAGTCTTTTGTATATGGTTTGATCATAATGTCATTATTGTAATCGTTTTTCGTTTCAGATAAAAGATGAAATCAATAAGAAAAACCTCAGGTGATGTAGCCCGAGGTTTTCATTTTTGCTTTAATGCTGATTAGTCAGCGACGTACGGCAAGAGAGCCATGAATCTGGCGCGTTTGATAGCGACAGCCAACATTCTCTGATACTTGCTGCAAGTGCCGGTGATCTTCTTAGGAGTGATCTTCCCAGAAGGAGAGATGTACTTCTTAAGAAGTTCGACATCCTTGTAGTCAATGAACTTAATGTTGTTTTTAGTGAAATAACAGACCTTCTTGCGAGGTTTCATTCTACGGAACATTTCATTAATCCTTTCTTCCTAGACACATCGGATGATGTTCTAGGTCAGAATGGCAAATCGTCATCAGAGGAATCAATCCCTTCGTGGGTGATACCCTGATCGGAGCCTGTGCCATTATCAGCAGGTTGGTAGGATTCGCCGTTATCTTCATTGGCGCCCTTCTTCTCCAAGAACTGAACAGATTCAGCAACAACTTCGATGACAGAGCGCTTTGCACCGCTCTTGTCTTCATAGCTGCGCTGAACAAGTCTGCCATCGACACCAACCATGGAGCCTTTGGCACAATACTTGGCAACATTTTCTGCTGTTTTGTTCCAGCAGGTGCAGGGGATGAAGCTAGTGGTCTTTTCGCCACCATTTCTTGTCAGATTGTCAATAGCAACTGTGAAAGAGGTGACAGAAGCTCCAGAAGTAGTCTTCTTGAGTTCCGGGTCTCTTGTAAGTCTACCGACTAAGACAACACGATTTAATCCAGCCATAATCCTTCGTTCTCCTTTTCTTTAAGAATTAGTTGTGAGCGACGGTGATAAGGAATCTCATAACCTTGGCATCGAGAGCGACGATTCTGTTGAATTCGCTGACTGCCTTGCTATCGCTTGTGAAGTTGCAGACGACATAATAGCCCTTAGTCTGCTTCTTGATAGCATAAGCCAGGTCTCTCATTCCCCATTCGTTGACGCCTGTGATCTTTCCACCGTTATCGGTGATGATCTTCTGAAGAGCGGCGTTTTCAGCCTTGATGTCTTCTTCGGCAAGAGTGGGCATGAGAATGTACATGAGTTCGTAATTTTTCATGCGTGTATACCTCCCTATGGTCTTTCGGCCAATTCTACATCAGGAATTGGCAAGAAAGTATATGGTCCCACAAAGGACCTAGGTTAGTATAATCAATCCCGGCCTCCAAGTAAAGAAATTTCTTATTTTCCTCCTCATAATAATATATATTTACTATTTATGTTTTATAAAAACGTTAAAACATTATTTTTTCAGTCTGCTCTCTTCAGGTTCAGAAGGACATCAAAGCCGATATTCTTTCTTTGAAACATCACCTTTCTTTCAATCGTATCGCAGCGGACAAAGGAATCGATGAAATGAAGAATGCTGCCATCATCAAAATAAGTCACATCGACACTGTCTCCTTTTGAAAGAGAGACCAGAAGATTGTTGATATCCTCAATCTCATCGTCGGACAATTCCGGCTTCTGTACCTTCTCTCTTTCTCTTTTATGCTCTTCCAGGACCTTATACTGTCCAGTAAGAGATTTGAACGGCTGCCATTTCATCATTCCTCTCATGCGTGATGTCCTCCTATTTGATTTCTTCTCTTCAAGTATGTAGACGACAGTGACAAAGCGGAGCAAGGCATCGCTTTGACAGATCCGTATTTCTTTCTGATCTGAATCAATGTCTCCTCCAAGTCATATATTTCTCTATCTTCCTTCGGCTTTTCGAACAGCGACATCTGATAGTGGTTTTTATCTCCGACATCAACAGCGACAATCGAGATCTGGCGGAAAAGCGTATCATCTTCTATCTGCGTTTCCATGAATCTTCCGACAAATTCTCTTCCGATCTTTTCAGCCGAATCTGTCGGCGTCATAAACGATATCTTCATCTCATAGCCTGCATGATCTTTCCTTTGCAGAAAAAGGAAGAAACTTCTCGCCGATTTCTTTTCTTCATGAAGGCGGTCCGACATCTCCAAGGACATATCGCGGATGAGCGTTATCATCTCTTCCTTATGGTAATCGCGAAGCAGCACCTGCCCACAGGACAAGGACTTATTCTGGCTATGATAGCTCTCCTGAAGCAGAGCATCATCATAGCCTAATGAATGATAGTAGATCTCTTCTCCAATCACGCCAAGCTCCTTTTTCAGATACTCAGGATCGGAGACTGCAATATCACCGACACAATAGAAGCCTAATGCGTTGAGCCTCTTTTCCAGTCTGCTTCCGATTCCCCACATCTTGCTGAGCGGAGAGACTTTCCAGAGATGTTCCGGAATTGAATCATAATCCCATTCCGCTAAGAAATCAGGATTGTGTTTGGCTTCAATATCCATCGCTGCCTTTGCCATAAAGAGATTCAGTCCGATGCCGGCTGTTACAGTAAGACCTGTCTTAGAGCGTATCTCCTCAATGATCTTCCTCGCATAGCTTTTAGGCGTATCATTGTTTCTCTTCAGATATCTTGTGACATCGAGGAACGATTCATCGATAGAATAGACAAAGAGATCTTCTTCACTGACATATTCAAGATAGATATCATTGATTCTTGCACTCATCTCCAGATATCGTTTCATCTTCGGCTGTGCAATGATAAGGCCTTCGATGTTCTTAGGCACCTCATAGAGCCTGCAGCGCGATTTGACGCCGTATTTGGCCTTTATATAAGGAGAAGCAGCAAGGACGATCGTCCCGTCTCCCCTGTCTTCATCCGCAACGACAAGCGGCGTCGTAAAAGGATCCATGTCCCTGTCGATACACTCAACAGAAGCATAAAAGGACTTCAGATCGATGGCAAGTATCACTCTGTCATTACGTTTCATAAGTCAATTGTAAGCGAGAAACCGAAAAAGAAGGGGAAATAGTAAACAACTTGAAAAGCAAAGGGTATATGAACAATGTCTGATTTCATCCAATCATCGAAAAAAGAGGGGACAATAAAAAAAGAAAGCAGGTCTGAAACAATCAGAAACAACCCCTTGACACACCTTATGGTTTCACACGAGAAGAAAAAAAGAGGGTTGCCCCTCTATTTTTCAATCGATTGAAGTTCTTTCTCGTAGTCGATTCCTCTTTCTTTGAGGATTTCGATGTATTTCTTATAGATGTATTTTGCAACTTCGGGAAGATCGTAGTTCTTCGTATCGACATCGCAGTCAATCATCTTTTCCATCTCCGGAGTGAGATGGAAAGCTTTTTTGTCGTTTTCGATTCGAGAAGCAACCTTTTTCGGCTCATCTCCGCGCAAGAGCATTCTCTCACGACATTTCTCTTCGTCCAGGTTCAGGCGGAAAAGGACAATCTTAGGATCATGGAAGGATTTATAGGTCATGGCGCCATTGATTTCAACAGCCATGCATTTATCGATCCTGACTTCTTTTCTGCTTGTGCCGTAGTGGTTTCCGTTATAAAACACATGTTCGACGAATTCATCGTTATCGATCATCTTCTGGAATTCTTCTTCGCTCACAAAATGATAGTCGACATCATTTTTTTCACCCGCACGCATCTGACGTGTCGTATGCGTAATGACTTTCTTGATTCCATAGTGTTCCTGAAGATAATAGCAAGTTGCAGTTTTACCAGATGCTGATGGCCCCGTAATTACAATCATACATACCCCCATAATAAAAGTTGAAATTATTGTAATGATGTCGAAGAGCATTTTCAAGGAAAGATTATATAGTTTTGTTCAATAACGCTTACACCAGTCATAGTCGTAAGCGGATTTTACTATGTAAAAAGCCTTTGCAAAAAAAGGAAAAGCCTTGACCGTTGCTCATCTTTAACAATCAAGGCTTTTAATGCTAAGCTTAGAAAAAATCAGATAAGGCCGTCTACGACTTCTTTGATTTGTTCTCTCTTTGTCAGATAGCGTGTAGGCTGAATAGGATACGCTTTAAGCTGCTCTTCTGTATTGTATCCCCAAAGGACAGAATAGGTGCCAGAACAACCAAGATTGTGCGCGGTCTCTATATCCGTTGTAGAATCGCCGAAATACATCACTTTGTGATAGTCCAGATGATATTCTTCCGTCGCTTTGAAAAATGCGTGAGGATCGGGTTTTGTAACGCCTCCAAGCGGAATTCCGACAAGCTTATCGAATAAGCCCTCAGGGAAGCAGCGCCTTTCTACTTCTTTGGCGATATCATGAGGCTTATTTGTATATATGAAAAGAAGAACACCTTTCTTTTTTGCGTATTCAAGACTTTCGATCAGTCCGCTATATGGTTTTGTCTTAACACAGAAGTTCTTCAGATAATAATCATAATAGGTATTGAACACCTCATCGAAATGGGAGAGGTTCTCTTCTCCTAAAGCCCGTTTGATCAATAAGACCGATCCGTTTCCAAGATAGGTCGTCACCTCTTCATAGCTATGCGTCTTAAAGCCGTGCTGCTTAAGAGAATAATTGACGCTGTCTGCAATATCCTCAACCGTTGAAACTATTGTTCCATCCATATCGAAAACAAATGCCTGTGGTATGACTTTTTTCATCGTATGCCTCCTAAAAAAGACATCTAATCTTACCATGAAAAAGAGCAAAAATTTCAATTTTATTTTCAAAGAGAAAAAAAGCGTAAAAAATCAGCAAAAAATATTTCAAGAAAATGAACAAGCAATTTTCATAAAACTTATATAGATACGATAAAGTTTTTACAACCTGACTTCTATTGTAATTGACAATATCGGTTTACGATTTTCAAAACGTGGACTTTTCAATTTGGCAACACAAAACTTTTTTGAAAACTTCACGCAAAAAAATATTGAAAAAAATAGTTGTTTTTTTGTTCGATTTCATTTATATTTTTCGCTTGTAAAAAGGGGGGTCTTCTAAATGAAACCTGTTGATTTCTCTGCGGAAACGCAAAACAGTGACGAATATATTATTCAGTTGAAGAACGTCACGAAAATCTTTGATGGTGTCACAGTCATCGACAAGATGAACATGAACATCAAAAAGGGTGAATTTGTCACACTTTTAGGTCCGTCTGGATGTGGTAAATCTACTACATTAAGAATGATTGCAGGTTTTGAAACGCCTGATAGCGGAGATATCCTTCTCGACGGAAAGGATATCACACCGGTTCCTCCGAACAAGAGACCGATCAATACTGTCTTCCAGCATTACGCTCTTTTCCCGAACCTCGACGTCTATGATAATGTCGCTTTCGGTTTAAGAAACAAGAAGATTCCTGTCGCATTGAAGAACAAAGACGGAAGCCCCGTCATGAAGGTCAATAAGTCTCAGGTCAGATATCTGAAGTCTCAGTTCAAGAGAATTCAGAAGGACAAGATCATTGATCCGACTGAAAAAGCCACTCGTCTTGAGGACTTGAACAAAAAGCTTGAGGAAACCTTAGCTCATCCCGTTCAGGCATACAAGTTCAAGCATCTCTCCGAAGAAGAGATCGATGAGAAGGTTGTCCGCGCTTTATCTATCGTCGACCTTGATGAATTGGAAGACCGTGATATTTCCACTCTTTCCGGCGGTCAGCAGCAAAGAGTCGCAATCGCCCGTTCCATCATCTGCGAGCCTCAGATTCTTCTTCTCGATGAGCCTCTTGGCGCACTCGACCTCAAGATGAGAAAAGATATGCAGATCGAACTCAAGGAAATGCATAAACGTTTAGGCATCACCTTCATTTATGTCACACACGATCAGGAAGAAGCCTTGACCATGTCTGATACAATCATCGTCATGAACAATGGTGTCATTCAGCAGATTGGTTCTCCTGAAGATATTTACAATGAGCCTGTCAACGCCTATGTCGCTGACTTTATCGGTTCCAGCAACATCTATAACGGCACAGTCATCGCAGAGAAGAAAGTCAGAATCCTCAACTCCAACTTCACCTGTGTCGATGACTTCCCGATCAATGAACGTGTCGATGTTGTCATCCGTCCTGAAGACGTCAAGCTTTCCTCCGAACCGAAGGAAGGATACATCCAGGGCAAAATCACTGCCAAGGTCTTCAAAGGCATCCATTATCAGTATGTCATCATGGTCGGACATGACGAGGTTCTCGCTCAGTCCATCGACAATTACGACAGCACCGCTCCGATCTACCTCAGCATCCTTCCCGATGGTCTCCATCTGATGCACAAGCAGGATGATACCAACATCTATACTGACTCTTACATCGGAAAAGATCATATGGTCTATATCGATGACAAGCCTTTTGAAGCAGACTTAAGCAAACTCATCCCCAACTCCACTGTCGATGAAGACGGCATTGTCACCTTCGACAAAAAGCAGTATGACTTTGCTGATGCCGATGTTGTCTGCACCATCAAGCCGACCGACATCATGATCAGTGACAACACTTCCGATGCACAGATCACCGGCGAAGTCATCAACTCCGTCTATAAAGGTGACCACTATGCCATTTTGGTTCGTAGCGAAGATGACGAGGACTTCCTCGTTTCCACTCCGGATACCTACAACTTCGGCGATATCGTCGGTTTAAGAATCCGCAAAGAAAATATCTCGCTTCGCCTGAAAGGAGATATTTCCGATTATGCGTTATAAAATCGCAAGAAAATCTCTAGCAATTCCATTTGTCCTGTTCCTTGTTCTCTTCGTCCTTATTCCGATTCTCTTCATCGTCTATTACGCTTTCACCGATGCCGACGGTTATTTCACCTTTGATGCCTTTGTCTCCTTCTTCACTTCCACCACAAAGCTCAACGTTCTTCTCATCTCCCTTCTCATCGGTTTGCTCAATACTGTCTTATGCCTTCTTATCGGTTTCCCGTTAGCCTACCTTCTCTCCAATCCTAAAATCAATAAGAACTATATGCTCGTCATGCTCTTTGTCATGCCGATGTGGATCAACTTCGTTTTGAGAACCGGTGCATTAAGAGACTTGCTCTCCTTGATTCTCACCAGCATGGGAACCAGCACTGGCAAACATCCGCTTTTCTGCACAATGGTCGGTATGGTTATCAACTATATTCCGTTTACTATCCTTCCTTTGTACTCTACTTTGCTTAAGTTGGACAAGAGCCAGATTGAAGCTGCAAGAGACTTGGGATGCAACAATTTCCAGACCTTCACCAAGGCTATCATCCCTCAGGCAATGCCTGGCATCATCTCTGCCAGCATGATGGTCTTTATGCCTACCATCTCCTCTTACGTCATCTCCGATACTCTCAGCGAAGGCAAGATCGTGCTCTTTGGCAACTCCATCTATCTCTCCTTCTCCTCCAGCAATTGGAACGACGGTTCCTTCATGTCGCTCATCATGCTTGTGATCATCTTTGTTGTCATGTGTGCCACAAAGAAGTTCCAAGGAAATGATTCCGAGAAAGGAGGCGCATCATGGTAAAAAAGGTTTTAGCTTATAGCTACATATATCTCATCCTTCTGTTCCTCTATCTCCCTGTCCTCTACCTCATGGTCTATTCCTTTACGACTTCTACCATCTTAGGTCAGTGGTCCGGTTTCACCTTCAGCCTTTATGGAAAGCTTTTCCACAACACTGAAATCATGTCCGCATTAGGAAACACACTCATCATCGCCGTCATCGCCTCCCTTCTTTCCACTGTCATCGGTACACTTGGTGCCATCGGCATCCACTACTGCAAGAAAGGTTTCCGCACCTTCGTCGAAAACATCAACCAGATTCCTGTCGTCAATGCCGAAATCGTCATCGCCATGTCCTTGACGGTTATGTTCGTCTTTATCGGAACAAAGCTCTTCAACGGTCAGGCATTGTTCTCTTTCTGGACATTGTTGATCGGTCACTGCTGCCTTGCCATTCCGTTTGTCTATCTCAATGTCAAGCCGAAGCTTCAGCAGATGGACCCCGCACTTTATGAAGCAGCTTTAGACTTAGGATGCTCTCCAAATCAGGCTCTTCACAAAGTCATCATCCCTCAGATCATGCCTGGCATCTTCTCTGGACTTCTTCTCTCCTTCACCCTTTCTCTTGATGACTTCATCGTCACAGCCTTCACCAGAGGCAGCGGTCTTCTTTCCGGAACAAGCCAGATTGAAACACTTTCCACTCTTGTTCAGGCCAAGATCAAAAAGGGTGCTGTCCCTCCTGAAATGAGAGCTTTGACCACTATCATCTTCCTTATCGTCTTAGCCGTTGTCGTCGGTCAGTCTATCTATAACAACATTCAGACAAAGAAATCCGTAAAAGGCTTTGCCAATCAGCACGCAAAAAGGAGAAACGCATATCATGTCCCGACTCCACTTGATTAAAACCAGCATTTTCCTTTCCGCTATCGCTTTGATGGCCTCTGACTCTTATGGCGTCTTGGAGGGCTCCATCAAAGGAGCAAGAAAGTATCTCCCTAGCGGAGAGAAAATATTCCTGAGCATCTATAACTCAGAAGACTACATTGCAGAAGATGATTCTACAACCGAAGAAGAAGAACCCGATATCGTCTCTATGTTCGAAGATTACTGCAAGACCGAATATGACACCGATGTCGATGTCATCTATTCGACCTTCGATACAAACGAAACCATGTTGGCTCAGCTCGACTTAGGAAAGACATTCGACCTTGTCTGCCCTAGCGACTATGTCATCCAGAAGATGATTGCCAAAGACATGATTGTTCCCTTTGACAAAGGTTCCACACCGAATTACGACAAATACGTTTCTCCGTTTGTCTACAACAAGATTGCAAACATTGAAGTAAACGGAGAGAAGGACATCGTCAACGATTATGCCCGCGGTTATATGTGGGGAACTCTTTCCATCCTTTACAACGACAACTACGGCATGCTTGGACTAAAGGGCATCACAGCCAAAGAGATGAACGAGGATATGAATTCCTGGTTGGGTCTCTGGGATGAGAAGTACGATAACCTTTTAGCCATCAAGGACAGTATGAGAGACACTTATGCTGCCGGTATCTTCAAGCTCTACAATGATGACTTTGAAGATGAAAACGGAACGATGCAGGATGGCCTTGCAACACTGAAGAAAAAATACGACAACAAAGAGATCACTGAAGAGGTCTACAACGAAAAGCTGACAGACGTCTTCAACAAATGCGATGACAAAACCATCGCAGGAGTCGAAAAAGAGCTGAAAGCTCTGAGAGCCAACTCCTTCGGTTTCGAAGTCGACTCTGGTAAAGTCGATATGGCACAGGGCAACAAATTCGCCATTAACCTCGCATGGTCAGGCGATGCTGCCTGGGCTATGGATATGGCTGACGAATACAACGAACAGCATATCGATGAAGAGACCGGAGAATATGTCGATGGTTTCAATCCGACCACACTGAAGTATATCATTCCGGAAACCGGTGCCAACATCTGGTTCGATGGATGGGTCATGCCGAAATCAATTTCTGAGACTAATAAGATCTGGGCAGAACGCTTCGTCGACTTCATCTCCATGCCGGAGATCGCAGCCATCAACATGGACTTCATCGGCTATACACCTGTCATTGCAGGTGATGACATCCTTTCCCTTGTCTTATCCAATTATGACCTTAGATGGGACGAAGAAAAGGAAGAGCTTGATGATTCCTTGCTCGATGATTACGAAATCAGAGAAAGATCTGAGATTCCTGAATTATCCTTCCTTGAAGATGGTTCCAAGAATCCTGATATCGACAACTACGCTTACGCTAAAGATATCTCCTATTTCTTCGCTGACGGAGAAAAGAACACATTGGAAGAGCATTCTATCGAAGATGCGACTTTCTATCTGCCTGGCAGCCAGTATGCAAGACAGTTCGATTCTCAGTATCCTGATGCCTCCCTTCTTCCGACGCTTGCCGTCATGGAAGACTTCGGCAATCAGAACATCAAGATCGTCACCATGTGGGAAAGAGCAAGAAGCAATTCTCTTCCTATCTGGGCCTATGTTCTTATCGTCCTTCTCATCGTGCTCATCATCGGACTCTTCGTCTTTGAAAAGATTCGTGTCCACGCTGTGCACAAGAGAAGAAAAGAGAGAAAGAAAGCAAGAGAAGCCAAACTGAAAGCTTCGATCGAAGCCAGCAAAAAGCAGAAAGCATAACGAAATAGAGCCGCTTCATAAGAGGCGGTTCTTTTCGTTTCATAATCTTTTCAGAATCATTTCGACTATTTCTTTTGCAATATTGATATTCGTGACTTTTTCAATCTCCGTGAAGAAAGCATTTCCATTTGCTTCCAAGAACATGGGAGAACCGTCATCATCCATTGCGATATCGATTCCAGCATAATCAAGCTTCAGAGCTGCACTGGCCTTTATCGCCATGTCTTTAAAGGATTCCGGTATCGTATTCGTCGCATCCTTTCCTCTTCCGCCTAAGGCGATATTGGATCTGAAATCAGCTTCGTTGATTCTCTCCATCACCGCAACGACTTTCTTGTCGACTACGATAAGACGGAAATCATGTCCTCTGTGTTTTGAAAGGAACTTCTCATAAAGATGCGGAATCTTTTTATATTCCTGATAGGTCTTCTCAAGTTCCTCTCTTGAAGAAATCAGTCTGACCTGTTTTCCTAATGATCCATGGTTCTCTTTGAAGACCATCGGATAGCCGAGATTCTTTTCCAAAGAAGAAAGGAAGAATTCTTCTTTTTCTTTGTTGTTCTTCTCGACATAGCAAAGAGGAGCGGGTATCGTCAAAGGAGCGTGTACCCCTTGATGTTCAAGCTGCAATATCGATAACATCTTGTCATCGGAAAGGACTAATGATTCATAAGAGTTGAACATCTTCACTTTTCCGGATATCGCTTTGGCAAGATAGTTATCCTTATCAAGATAGATGACAAAGTCATAACCGACAAGCTTCTCTATGACTGTCTCATCTCCATAGCAAAAAGGAAGAAGAGATAAAGCATCCGCTTTATCTAGCCTTACACCATAAGGGAGGAATTCATCCTTCAGACGCTGATATTTATATTCGTTGTTCGGATTGTCCGAATACGAATTCATTACGCAGAGACCATTTATTGACATGCCATTATTTTACTTGAAAAATCAGCAGTTTCAATCCGATTCTTGCCAAAAGTTCAGAAAAGACTTGAATTTTCAATCTCTTGACATTATAATACTAAAGCTCATTGAAAGGGCACATATATCGCGGGGTAGAGCAGTGGTAGCTCGTCAGGCTCATAACCTGGAGGCCGTAGGTTCAAGTCCTACCCCCGCCACCATTTGTACATTATGCCGGAATCGAACAGGTTCCGGTTTTTTGTTTCAAAAAAACAAGAGATAAACATTACCGAAATTGAGGATAATGATTATATCAGTCTAACCGATCAGTATTCGTTTTTATCCGATGAAAAATCAGAATTGAAAAATGGGCTTAGATCCAAAGTGTTTTTCTCGTGGATTCAAGCCCAATATAAACATATAGACTGAAACTAGATAATTATTTTTTTAGTTAGTTCTCTTATTGCCGAAGAAGAACAGAGCAACAGTACCAGGGCCTGTATGAGAACCGATGGTCGTACCGATACTATTGATTTCCACCTTACCTTTCATATGTGGAAATGCTTCTTCTACCATCGCTGCAACAGCAGTCGCATAATCCATGCAATCAGACTCGGAAATAAAAACTTTTCCAGTATAATCTTTTCCATCCTGAGCGAATGTAATCATCTTATCGACAATCGCTCTTTCGACCTTTTTTACTGTTCTGATTTTCTCTCTAGGAATCAGATGACCGGCCTCATCCATGTTCAATAAAGGACAGATATGAAGAAGATTTCCTAAGAAACCGGATGTCTTAGAGATTCTTCCGCCTCTGACATAATATTGCAAATCAGTGGAGAAGAACCAGTGATGGACTTCAAGCTTGTGCTCTTCTGCCCAGGCTCTTAGGTCAGTCAATGAATAGCCTTCGTCCCTTAAATCAGCTAACTTATCCATCAGTAAGCCGTAACCGGAGGAAGCTCCTAAAGAATCAACAACATAGATTTTTCTTTCCGGATATTTTTCCATCAGCATATGTGCAGCAGTGCAGGCAGAATTATAGTCTCCGCTCAATCCGGAAGAGAGGGTGACATGAAGAATATTCTTGCCTTCTTCCATAAAGGGAGTGAAATAATCCACATATTCTCCCACTGAGTTCTGACTGGTCTTTGTCAGAGCCCCTTCCTGCATCTTCTGATAGAATTCATGGAAAGGAATCGATTTTCCTAAATCATCCTTGTATTCTTTTCCGTCTATGGAAAAATGGAAACACAAGTATTTGATGTTTCTATCCAGATAATGTTTTTCGGACAAATCGCTTGTCGATGTAGTACTTAAAATATAGTCAGCCATATAAACCTCCAAAAACCCATATAGTCTACTATATTCGTTTGTTTATTTCACCACAATTTTTCACCAATTGTTGACATCATTCACCACTTCCTGAATCGTTTTGAAACAAGCTGCAAGCGGATAACCATCCACAAAGACATGAGAGACTGTGATATTGAGCATGACATGATAGCTTCCATCTTCTTTCTGATGGTATTTCCCCCAGCAGACTCGAGGGACGGATAAAGATTCCTGATTCCCGACAGGAAGAGGATGTGTCATCCCTGTAAAGTCCAGAACAGGAATGCAGGTCGCAAAGACGACATTCGGAGTCTGACAGATTGGGAAGCGGTCCAGTTCATCGCTGACAGGAAGATTCTTCACTTCCTCAATGACTTTCTTTGTTGTTTCATAGAACTCTCTGAAGTTATCTTTCATCTCAAAGCCGCAGTTCTGATAGACATTTTCTTTTGTCATGACCGTGAAGGTAGGATGAATACAATCATAGAGATAAGGCAAACCATCGACAATTCTCATTCTCAGTTCATCAATTGCATTGATTCCCTTCATGACCGCAAAGAAAAAGTAAGGAAAGAAAGATTCTTTTCTTTCTTTGGAGAGCAGAACGAGCTTTGTCACATCGATATCGACATCAAAGCCATAAGCGGAACAAGGATAGTTCTTGAACCACTGATACTGATTTCTCTTCTTGTATGTCTTCATATCGATTTCTTTTCTCATAGCTGTCCCCCTTTATATAAAAGATGCGGCAAAGAGATCTTTGCCGCAATGATTATATCGTAAATCAGATAGTAGGAATATGTTTTGTTCCATCAGCATCTGGATGTTCTTCCATATACTTGATGATCGGATCGAAGTTCTTGTCCTTCTTTCCAGGCTTGCAGGCCGAAAGCTTCTTCTGTTCGCCGGATACGATGCTCTCTGCCATGCTATGGCATCCCGCATGGCCGCATGCGCCGCAGTTGAAATTCGGAAGCATCTTCTCGACATCAGCGATTCTCTTGTCCTCTTCGACATGGAACACTTTCTCAGCCCAGACAAGGACAGCGCCCAAGATCAAGCCTAACGCCAACAGAATGAGAAAGGCGTACAACGCATATAAGAGATACTGCTTCATTTTTTCTTTTCCTCCTTATGAGTGGCATAAATATTAAGATGGCAATGCTCTTCCTTGCAGGAAGCGCATTTTTCTTCATTCGGCCCTAAATCTTCACAGCCCTTCGGAACAGGTGTCTTTCGATACAGGATGAACGATACAACAAAGATGACAAGGAGAAGTACGATGATCAGTATCGCCAAGAAGATTCTTAAACCGTCTGACATATGGTTATGCTCCGATTCCCATCAGGCCCATGAAGGCCATCGCCATCAAGGAGGCGACAATCAGGGCAAGCGGAACACCTTGGAAGACTTTGTTTCCGTTGTATTCGTCCAGTCTTTCACGGATGAAGGAGAAAAGAACAATGACAAGAAGGAAGCCTAATGAGGTTCCTAATGCGTTAGCCATAGAAAGACCGAATCCAAGTGCATTATCCGTATTGGACTGAACGACGCCTAAGACAGCGCAGTTTGTCGTAATAAGAGGAAGATAGATACCGAATGCCTTATATAAAGAAGGAGAATACTTTTTGATGATAAGACCTGTCACCTGAACCAAAGATGCGATGACAAGGATGTAGGTGAGCGTATCCATGAATGGAATGTTGAGAGGATTCAGGATATAGGTATAGATAGGCCAGCAGACTAAGGATGCCAGTAAAGTGACTGCCATGACGGCAACACCCATTGAGAAAGCAGATTTGATCTTGTTGGAGACGCCGATAAAAGAGCAGATACCATAGAAGCGTGACAATACGACGTTGTCGATCAACATCGAAGAGACGATGGCGAGAAGGAAAGAATAAATATAAGGTGTAGTTGTCATATCACTTTACCTCCGGATGCAAAGCTTTCTTCATCTCTGCCTGAAGCTTGATCTTTTCGCGCTTTGCTTTTCTTTGATTGATGCTTGCGATGACAGCAAGAATCAAACCTAAGACAACAAAGCCGCCGGCAGGATTAGAGAAGAACGACATCGAATAATCAAAGCCATTTCCTTTGAGTATCGGAACATGAACGAGCGGAATGAAGGTGAAGATCTTTCCGAATGTTATCTGACCTGTTCCTAAGATTTCACGGATAATGGCAATAAGGCAGATAGCCCATGTATAGCCGATTCCGTTTCCAATGCCATCGAGGAAGGAATCAAAGACGGTATTGTCTTTAGCAAAGGCTTCTGCTCTTCCTAAGACGATGCAGTTGACGACAAGGAGGGAGAGGAAGACGCCTAAGGACGAATACAGTTCCGGAAGGAAGGCTTCCGTCAGCATCTTTGTGATCGTAACGAATGCAGCGATGACAACAATCTCGCAAGGCGTTCTCGCTTCCTCAGGAATCAGTTTGCGGATAAGAGAGATGATGACGTTGGAGCAAGTGAGGACAAAGAGGAAGAGAAGCCCCATACCGAATGCGGATTCAAGATTCTTCGTAACAGCCAAAGCAGGACAGGTGCCAAGGACAGAGACAAAGAGCGGATTCTCTTTGACAATGCCGTTCAGAAATGAATTTTTATGTTTATTGTCTTTCATAACTCACCTCTTGTTCACGTCTTTTTTTGCTTCCAGATACATATTGTTGATCAGCTTTGCGCCATAGGTAGCACCGCAGCTGACGGAAGAGAAGTCGATTTTCTTATCATTGACCGGCGTGATATAGTTGTCCTCTAAAGTCGTACCATAGGTTTCTGTATTCTCTAAGACAACCATGTTCACGAAGCTCTTCTTCGTATCGAATCCTAAAAGCAAGGATACTTCACCATAGCTGTTCTTGCCTGATGTCTTATAGATATAGCCGATATCTTTTTCACCAGCGCCTTTTGCAGTCCAAATCTTTTCGATATATTCGAAAGATGTATCGAATTCAACTGTCGTAAATGTCTGATTCTCGTCCGAGAAGACCTTTTTAAGACCATTGTTTTCTTTTTCGATCTTGTTGGCTTTGATCCTATCTGCAGTAAGAACATTTGTCAGTCCGATAAGAAGAGCAGAGCCACCGGCGATAAGACCTAACGTCAAGGAGACGACAAGATACTTTTTCACTGTTGCATTCATATTAAAACACCCTCACACATGTCGCCCAGATGATGATTAAAAGCGGAAGGAGAACAATCAGAGCCAAAGAAAGAAGATTCTTCCAATTGTATCTGTCTGCCGACCACTTGTAATAATCAAGAACACTGGTTGAAATATTCGCTAAAAGAATAGAGAAGGCAACACCTTCAGGCAGGGCTGCAAAGAGTCTGATGATGACAGTAAGTGATCCTAATATCGCTCCGTACATCATCTTTCCCGGCCTTGTTATCGGCGCTGTGACAGGATCGGTTGCCATGAATGTGGCACCGAAGATCAAGCCTCCGGAAAGAAGGTTGTACATGACATAGGAGAGAACATTGACGCCTTTGGCCGCATAAAGAATGCTTCCGACAATCAGCATATCGAATGTGAATACGCCGAGATAAAGAAGCGGAATTCTCCAATCGATGGTATGACGGATAATCATATAGATAAGTCCGACAAGAATGGTGACTTTGAAGATTTCACCGATGGTTCCCGGCGTCTTTCCTAAGAAGAGATCCAGAATCGAATAATGGGTGAAATCGAAGGTCTTGTCCGTATAATTCAAGTAACCTAACGGAGTAGCACCGGTTGTGATTTCACCGGCTGCTGCATTTGAAGAATACGCATAATAGGAATTATCAGGATAAGTATAATAGCTTCCAAAGCAGAGCTTTGCAAAAACCATGCCGACTGCGGCAGGATTGAAGATGTTCTTTCCTGTTCCGCCGAAGACTAGTTTTCCGATGATAAGTCCAAAAGCAGAACCTAAGATCAAGGCGACATAGATGATAGAACCTGGAGAAGAAGAAGCAGGCATGATCATAGCAAAGATCAAGGCGGAGACAAGCGGAACCAAGAAGTTATTGATAGTATATGCTTTTCTCTGCTTCTCGAAATGCTCTTTCAATGTATGCTTGTTCCCATCATAAGGGATTCTGTTTTTGATCAGAACGAAGACAAACTCACAAAGTTCCATCGTGACGATGGAAAGAAGAATATTTCTTAAGGCATCCAATTTGAAAATGACAAGAGAGAAGATGACAGTCGGAAGAAGAGCAATGATGACATCTAACATCATTGTCGCCATGTTGTCTTTTCTTCTTAGATGCGGTGCACTTTCTTTAATGATCTGCATTACTTTAACCTCGCTATCACTTTGGCCCTTCTAATATAATCCGTAACAGGAATCTTGCTTGTGCAGCTATAGGTGCATAAGCCGCATTCGATGCATTTCAGCGGATTGAGGAACTTGATCTTTTCTTTGTTGACGGGCATGCTTCTCATCGTATTCATGATCTCTACCGGTTTAAGATGAACAGGGCAGGAAAGGACACAGGATCCACAGCGGATACAGGGCTCTTCCTTATATTCCGTCTCATCGAGAACGATGACAGAGGTCACTGTTTTGGTACAAATACAGTCGTCGCTAGGAAGAGAGGCACCCATCATCGGACCGCCAAGGATGAAAACCTTCTTCTTTTCCGGATTCTTATATCCGCCGCATCTTTCAATCAGTTCGCTGACAGGAGTTCCGATACGGACATTGAAGTTGGAAGGGAAATTGATTCCGTTTCCTGTCACAGTCATATGTCTTTCCATGACCGCTTTGTTCTCACGGATATTCTGCTGAATGCCAAGGACGGTCGATAAGTTGAAATCGATGATTCCGTATTTGGAAGGAAGGGTTCCGGTTGCGACTTCAATACCAGTCGCTTCCTTGATCATATTGATCTCCCATCCCTGCGGATAATAGTTTCCGACCTTGCAGAGGGTAATGCCTGAATTAGGATAACGGCGAAGCATATCCTTGTAGATCATCTCCAAGTCATAGTATTTGGATTTGATGCAGATTCTTGCATCATAGCAGTTGAAAGCCTGCTGAATGAACTTGATGCCTTCGATGATCTTCTCCGGTTCTTCGATAGCAGCTCTATGGTCAGCGTTGATATAAGGTTCGCATTCAATGGCGTTGATGAGAATCGTGTTGATCTTCTCTTTGGTCTGGAACTTGATGTAGGTCGGGAAAGAAGATCCTCCTAAACCAACAGACGCACATTCTTTGAGAATCTCTGTCATATCATCTTTTGTAAGCTTTGCAATCTCTTCATCAGTTCTTGTATGGATGCTTTCATCCATCGTATCTTTGAAGTCGTTGTGGAACTTCATGAAGTTGACTAACTTTCCGCTTCGATGATAGTGTTTTTCGTATCCGACAAATGTACCGGAGCAAGTAGCCTGAATGGGCTGATCAAAAAAGGCAGCATGTCTTTCGCCGATCTTCTGACCGCATTTGACATAGTCTCCCTCTTTGATGTAAATATCAACTTTCGAGCATCTTGCATTCTCGGTAGCAATGTAAAGATACTCCGGAACAGGTGCATTCAGCGTAGGCAAAGCACCCAACAGATTCAAAGTGTCTTGAATATGAGTAGTTTTTTTAATCATATGTTGTACCTTTCGATAGTAGTCTAGCATGAAAGATATAAAGAAAAAAGCCTAATTTTTATAGTTTTTTTGAAAAACAATTAGATTTTTCACATTTTTAATGGTTTTTAAACAAGAGTAACGACTATTTTTCATGCTTATTTTGCTCAAAATGCACGAAACTATAGCAATTTATCAACATTGGTTTCAAAAAGTGCGCATTTTATTTTATAAATATATTATTCTTATAAGTTAGCTAATAAGAGAAGGAACAGTTCATAAAGTAAAAACAACACGTGTTCATACGGAAATGATTAATGGCTTATAGCAGCATTAGTCACTTAACAATTGTCCAATTAATATTGAATAAAAGTAAACAATTCTGTACAATATGCTTATATTCAAGAGAAAGGAAATATCTTTATGTCAGAAGAAGAAAACAAACAACAGGCAGAGACGATAGAAGAACCTAAAAAGAAAAAGATGAGCAAAAAGAAAAAGGCTGCAATCATTCTCGGATGTCTTGTCGGTGGATTTGCAGTTGTTGCAGCCGCCAACTTGATCATCGATAAAATCACAAATGACAGACAGCTTAAAAAATATCAGCAAGTTGAAAAGCTGGAAGGACAGTATAATGTAATCGGTTCAGATGCTATATTCAAAGGAAAGAAAGACTCCAGTGTCAGTGGAACAGTCACTATCAACTATAAAAGAAAATCAGTCAGTTTCTATTTGACTTACCTTGACCATGATCGTAATGCTTCTTTCAACAGAGTAATTGAAAATCTGGTCGGTTTTGACGGCACCTACTTTGGAGTTCGTTCTAACGGATACATCACCAGTTCCAGCTTGGTGAGAGCTATATCATACACTGAGAATTATGAATATTTGCTCTTATCCTGTGATACCTCCTACAGTCTTGGCGATGAAATAAGACTGAACTCACTTCTTTTGAAAAAATCGAATCTGACCTATGATGAATCATTCAAAATCGAAAATATCACACCAGGTACAGTATATAGAGATGTCATGCCAGGCAAGGGAAATTCGACTGTTGAAATGAGTGCAGTGAGATATACTACAGAAGATAAGAAAAACATTTTGATCAATGAAAATTACTTATTCTCAAGAGAAGATACTACTGATACCGCCTTTACTTATACAGAACCTATTGGAACCAAGGATTATGACCGCAAGGCAACCTTATATGCTTTGACTGACAAGTTCTATATCTATACGACATGGGAAAAAGATACTGATTATACATCATTCTCTTTCTTATCTGCTAACGCTGAATAAAAGTTAAAAGCAAGTAAAAATCTCTGAATCAAATCAGAGATTTTTACTTGCTTCTATCTAATTAATTGTTTACTGTTCGCCGTTTGATTATTCTTCGACGTAAAGATTGATTGTCAGTTCAGCAACGTTGGATAAGACTTTTCCGTCTTTCGTTCTGGCCTGAAGCTTGACAGTTCCAGGAAGACCAGTAGCCTTGATCTTGGCATCATTGAAGGGATCAGGAACGATTTCAACTAAATCTGCGCCTTCGATAGCAACAATCTCAACATCTTTCTTAGAGGCACCGACAGGCTGAAGTTCAACATTAGCATAGGTCATAGAAGAGCCAAAGGTAACATGAGTGTCAATTGTATTCTTATCAAGTGTCAATGTGATGCTTTCAGGAGCAACGATAAGCTCTTCTGCATCAACGACCAATAAGACATAGCTGGGTTTACCGATAGCAGTGACACCTTTCTTATAAAGGATTGCTTTGACTTTGGAAGTCTGAAGAGGCTGAATATACTTCTTTCCCCAGGAGAAGAAGAAATACTCAGTTCCAGCTTCATCAGACTCATCATTGACGAAATATCCGCCTGCTTTGCTGATACCTGATACTTTAACCTGTTTATCAACGGTCAAATTGACTTCAACTGCTTTTCCGTATTTCAGTTCTTCATCTGTGAAGTTCTTGAAATCAGACTGATTGACCTTTGCATACTCTGTCTGAATTTCCTTCTTTTCAATGATTTCAAACTGGCAGTTATTGATAGTGGGAATTTCTCTCTTCATGAAATTGTAACGGACACCTGTTGCTTTGACAGTATCTCCGATCTTGATTTCCATCGGATTGAATTCACCATCTATGATGCAGAACAAATATCCAGTCTCATCCTGAATGACTAAACCATTTCCATAGAATGCAAGGACTTTGCCGACAGCAGTGACTTCAGCACCGATACTCATATCTCTGATTGTGCTGATAGTAGAGGAGGTGGAAGCAGCTTCTGTAATGATGATTTCAATCGGCATGCTCTGCTTATCGCCAAGTTTAGCGATGATTGTAGCCTGACCAGGCTTCTTTCCTGTCAAAGTATTGCCTTCAAGAGTGACGTTATCTTTGCCCTTGATGATTTCAAAGGCGGCTTCTCCTTCTGTTCCTTCAGGCAATTTAGCACTCAAAGTAATGTATTTTCCGACTTCGACTGTGGATTCGCTTGCAACACAGATGATGTTGTTAGGATCCTTGGATTCATTATGAACAGTCGTTCCTTCGTCTGTCAGATCAATGGAGATTGTACCCTTAAAGTTTGTGAAGTTTCCTTCGATAGTGACATAATCACCAGTTTCGATCTTTTCTCTGTTCCAATAGGATTTGACAGTGCTGACTGTACCATATTTATTGAACTTGGCCTGGTAAGCAGTGTTTCCATACTGGAAGTCAAAGATAGCATCTTTGGCTCCGGTCTGTTCGACACTGGAGAAATCGCCCTTGATGAATTTGCCTGTAATCTTGGTTCTGGAGCCTGCAAGCTTGGGAGAAGCTGATAAGCTCATCAAGTCACCTTCATTCTTGATCTCATAAAGAACAGGATCGGTGACAGTGGTATTGGATTTCAAAACACAGGCTTCCGCAATGAATCCACCATCAGAATAACCAACCAACTGCAAACCATAAGAGCCATTATCGACCTTGGCAGTGACCAAAACTGTTTCATTGAGAAGAACTCTTCCGTTTTCAAATCCATCGCCAGGATCACCAGTCGTCTCTAATGCATTCATGTTATAGACATAGAAACCAGTCTTGCCTTCCATGAGATAGAAGGTGTTTCCGTAAGAGGCAGTGATTTTTCCTCTGACAGTGACAATCTTTCCATTGTACTCATCGACATTAGCTTTGATTTCAGACATGAATTGAACAGCCTTGACTGTGAAAGCAAAGGGGAAATCTTCATATCCTTCTTTAGAGATAACACCAGTCACTTCGCCATCGCCAAGCAAAATGATTTGATTGCCTTTGGAATAAGCAAAAGATCCACCTTTGATGATATCGATTTTTGCATCGCTGATCTCTTTGCCATCTGCATCTTTTACAACAACAGAAATAGTCTCTCCACGATAATACTTACCGATCAATTGAACATTCATCTTCATCACCGGAGCTGCTGTTTCTGTCGGCTTAGCAGTTTCTGTCGGTTTAGCAGTCTCAGTAGGCTTTACTGTTTCACTCGGACGAGACGTCTCGACAGCATCGCTAGGCTTATCGCTTTCCTGCGGCTTATTCTCACAGCCAGTCAACACACCCAAACCAGTCATACTTAACGCACAGACGAGCATTAGGAACGATCTTTTCTTCATATTCACCTCCTGTATGAATGGGTATATTATACGGATGTAAAGCACGATTTCAATAAAACTTTAAGAAATCATACAAAAATTTACAATTTCATATTTTTGTAAATTGTTTGAAAAAGATATGAATATTGTTCGTTTTTGTCGAAATAATCGATATTTCGCTCAATTTTTGCGTAAAGATTACTATCAATCAAAAATAATTGCTATTTACATTTCTTCCCAAACATACATTATCGGCATTTAATCTGTTGTCGTTCATAATTGTAAATAGAGTCACGTTATTCGTTGCCGATTCTAACCCTTCTTATGTTATCCTATCAATCCGATTTTAGGCTAAGCACTAAGAGCTAGAGCCTTATCTCTTTTTATGACCATTATCAGAAACCGCTTACTTCAGTCATATAAATTCAAATTGCTATAATTATCTTCCAGGAGGAATATGTATGTTTAACTCAAAGCTTTTATCGGTATTTCTACTACTTGCCTTAGTCAGCTGCAACAACTCTGTAAACGATATGCTTCCATATGTCGAGCCCGAAAACAAAGGGCTTGAAAAAACAGGAACGCTTCTCTTTACCAAAGAAAAAGCAACAAATGACTTTGATACAAAAATCAACATCTATAATGTTGGAACATACGGAAAAAAGGAAGTAGAGAGAATCAATTTCAAAATTACAATCAATCAGGATTTCAAGAAATATAACATGGATTACATTGCCATTTTCAATGATGATCTCTACACTCCCTATTACTTTGATGGAATAGAAAATTACGGTTCTATCTCCTATATGAACAAAAGAGATAATACGGAAATCGAAAAATGTGGGGTTCGGCTTCTAAACAAAGATGAGAATTTCGTTTTTGGATTCTATCTCAAAAATGAAATAAATGATAAAGAAGTCAGAAACGTCATTGATTTCAATTACTATTGCATCAAGAAGCACGATTACAATTTGGCTGCTAGCTCTTATTATCATAATGATTCAAACAAGAAAGAATTGCATGAAGAGAAAAACAGTTTTCTGAACTACGAAAACCTCAACTGGAAAACACTTGCCGCTATTTACGGATGTGAATATTAAAGGAAAATAAAAGCATGAAAAAATTATTTCTCATTTTATTTATATCTCTATTTGGATTGACAGGCTGCAGTCAGAGGAACTAGAATAATTTATGTGTAACCCTTTTGTTCCTGGATTCCGGAATCCAGGAACAAAAAAGGGCGCCATCCC
>CAKUXT010000004.1 GCA_934700375.1 uncultured Bacilli bacterium
GTATATATTCATCGATGAGGTAACCCTCATGGATGATTTTATAGAGGGGGCTGCCCTGTTTTCGGATATCTTTGCTTCCTCTGGCATGAAAATCGTATTGTCAGGAACAGATTCTCTTGGCTTCTTCTTTTCTGAAGATGAACAGCTCTATGACCGCTGCATATTCCTTCATACGACATTTATTCCGTATCGTGAATTTGAAGAAGTACTTGGTATCAAAGGAATCGATGAATATATCTGCTATGGCGGAACAATGAGCATGAGCGGAATACATTACAATGAAACCTCTCCTTTTTCAGATAAGAAAAAAGTTGATGAATACATCGATAGTGCAATATGTAGAAACATACAGCATTCTCTTCGCTGTTATCAGAATGAGGGACATTTCAGATCGCTTTATACACTATATGAGAAAAATGAACTGACCAATGTGATCAATCGTGTAGTCGAAGATACAAACCATCGTTTTACGCTTGATGTCCTGACAAAAGATTTTGTCTCTCACGATTTAGGAATATCGGCAAGAAATCTAAGAAATGATCGAGAAAATCCGAACGATATTCTCGATCATATCAATAAGAAGGAATTCACAGACAGACTTAGAAAACTTCTTGAGATAAGAAACAAAGAGGAGAGAAATGTTGAAATCAAAGAAGAGCATAGAAGAGAAATCAAAGAATATCTCGATGCCTTGGATTTGACTATCGATATTGAGATAGAGACATTGCCTGTTGGAAGAGACAAGCATTTCAAGATCGTCTTTTCACAGCCGGGTATCCGATATAGTCAGGCAAAGGATTTTGTTCAATCCCTTCTTTCTGATTCTGAATTCCAATCACTTTCACTCATTCAGAGAAATGAAATCATAGTACGAATATTGGATGAAATAAAAGGAAGAATGATGGAAGACATCGTATTGCTTGAAACAAAGGTTGCTAAAAAAGACAAACATGTATTCCAACTTCAGTTTGCAATTGGTGAATTTGATATGGTCGTTGTCGATGACAAGAATATGACATGTGAAATCTATGAAGTGAAGCACAGCAAGGAAAAGAATGAGAATCAGTATCGTCACCTTATCGATGAAGATAAACTGAAAAAGACTGAATTCCGGTATGGAAAAATCGTCAGAAGAACTGTTATCTATAGAGGTGAAGACGCTCTTCTTGAAAATGGAATCGAATATCAGAATGTGGAAGAATATCTAAAGGCTCTGTATTGATCTTGATGGCAGCTATGTGCAAATCCAAGATAAGACTATATATGTTATGAATCAAATGGATGAATATCAATGAAGGACAACCCAGGAACCGGTTCGCCTTGAACCGGTCCTTTTGATGTATCCTTGTTCTTTTAAGTATTTCAGATTCTTGTCGACTGCAGTTTCGCTGATGCATAAGGCGATTGATAATTGTGCAGTTGTCATATTCGGATTGTCTTTCAGCTTCTTTAGAATCAGCTCTCTGTTGGTGGTCAGTTTTTTCTTTTCACCCGACTTTTTCTTTACTTTATTCCCAACCACATTGATCCAGTTGAATGGTATTTTGACAACGATTGCATTCTTTCTGAATTCTATGCAGTCTTTTCCATATGTTTCAACAATCTTTGGAACACCTCTTCCTGATTTTTCGCTGATATGTAGCTGTAGGAAGATATCAGACAGTTTATCATTCACTGGAACAGATTCTCCTAAAAAGAATCCTTCCAATGTCTGTGTCGGTGCTAATGTGCCTCTTGAGAGTATTTCGATTCTGTTTGAAAAGACGGAGATCATAGGCTCATTGCCTTCAATCCATTTGTTGTGAAGAATCGCATTGATGATGGCTTCATTGAAGGCCTGGCTCTCGAATAATGAGACTTCTTTTCTTTCGACGATTCGGTTTCTTTCATCGGCTTGAATGATATTGAGCACATCACCATATCTCAATAATTCATCCAAAGAATAGAGCAGACAATTAAAACCAAATTCTCTTACCGAAAACAAATTTGATGCCTTTGTTTCCCCATCGAAAATCGATACTCTCAGTGGAATATGAGAATTGTCAGACAATAGCTGTGCTTGGATGTTGTATTTCCCGTCATCTGTCAATAAGCCAAGATTCTTTCTAAAAGTCTCTTCTTTCAGAATGATGCCTTTGGATCCATAGTAACCAAACAGTTTTGAAAATGTCAGATCCTGATACTTTGAGGCAGTGTTTTCGATTGTGGGCAATCCTTCCCGCAAGACTCTGAATAGATAAACTTCCCTTTCCGGAAACTTTGAAATCTTTTCTTTGCTGGAGCCGACTCGGATGAATCTTGTCCCATCCCAATCGACAGGAATTGTTTTGGCGGCACTGATGATCAATACGACAATTCGTTTTCCGTTGTATTCTTCTTCTTTAAAATCGATAAAAACATTGTTGGATAGCTTTCTTTCAAGATAATGTTTTAAGGGTTCTCCATGTTTTGCGTTTTTATCAAAGTTGAATGTTGTACCGACTGCCTCATGTGTCTTATCACTGATTCCCCATACGAAATATGCATACTTCTTTCCACGGTATGCGGCTGAATTTGATAATGCAGAGATGTATTCACCTAATTCATCATCATTATCGAAGTTTTCTTTGAATTCAAACCATTCTTTTTCAAATTCGTATGCACATAATTCATCGAGTGTATCAGGAATGTTCATAAAAGTGTTCTCCAAAACTTTACCTAACCATATTATATTATAAAGTTTGGTATAATTCAAATGGTTGGGTAAAACTCTTGACTGTTTGATAGCAACCATGTGCAAACAGATGTTCGATAATTACTTATGAGGGATTGAATTAAGCCCTGCATCTAAAATCAATTCTTTGCGCAACTTGATGATCTTTTTTAAGAAAGCTTTTTGAAGCTCTGATAAGCTATCGACAGAATCAATAAGCTTATCTATTGCATCAAGATTGATTCTTGGAACGATGTGCTTCAATGCTTTATCGCACCCTTTATATTTATGCGAAGTTATAATCTTGTAATAATTGCCTCTCTTGTTTTCAACCATGATTGCTGAAGTGGGTATATCGTAAACTCTGGCATTCAATTCGGCTTTTGAAGATAATACTTTTTTAATTAAACCATCATCAATCTGAGGGAACAAAGAGGAACCACAATCATAAATAGGGGCGAGAGATATCTCATCTGTTTCTTGATTGTATAAGAATCCCCAATTTCCGTTGTGCCTATCCCAGTTTCCAATAAGAGCATCGACAACAAACATATTCCAAAAATGATCTGAAAGTAAGATGGGATCAATCACTTTCTGATCATTGATTGTCTGAAGAATGTCTTCAATATCGGTTCCATATCCATTGGAAGAAGAATCGATGATTTGGTTTTTGACAGAGGCAAAATCCAAAATGATATGATTCGGCTTTACGAAATCCTTACAGGCGACAACCTGATGAGTCTTTCCGTGATATTCGTACGTTCCTAATATCGTTTCTTGAGCGGGAATGCCTAGCATATTGAAGATATGACAGCCTAAAAATTCTGATACACAACTGTTTGCATAAGATAGATTTTGATACTTGTTAGCATGAGAGGGGAATTTCACCATATACGTTTCATTGTTATAGACAATGGAAAGTTTGCTTCCGTTTGCACCACCATACGCTTTTCGTTTGATTGGCAACTTTGTAAAATCCATAACGCCCTCCTTATTCAAAATACCTTTTTCGTAGTCTTTGAGCTGTTTCTTTGCTGATGAGGTTTTCGACTTCGGCAACATTGATTGAACTATTCAGTTGATCAGAATAGCAATCGATCAGTGTGGTTCTTTTTCTCACTGATTTACGATAATCATCGATTGAATCGTTTAAAAATTCAGGAAGCACAGTTGTTGCTTCCTCTGGTTCTAATTCTAGGAGCTTTTCAATCTTTACGTTCAGGCATTTGGATATTTTCTGAAGTGTTCTTCCGGAGCAATCCAAAAGCTCGACCTTTCCTGTTGCAATATCATTCAATGTTGATTTAGGAAGGTCGCTGATTTTTGATAGGCGATAGACGGTTAAGCCTTTCTCGGCTAATAAATCTTTGAAAGTCATATAGATATTATATCGGCAAACCGACCTTTTTCAAGTGGAGTGATGATGTGTTTATGTTAGTTTTTTGAAGTGTTATGTCTTTCATTTTTAAAACTGGATTGGTCGCACTATAATAGTTATGATTGAAGGGAGACATCATGATGATTGCTGTATCTATTGAAATGAGTGAAGAGGAAGCAAGAATCTTTGAGGATTATGCTAAACATCATAATGTTTCTGTTTCGGATGCAATGAAGAGTGCTTTGTTAGAAAAGATTGAGGATGAATATGATGCTGCTGACTTGTTAGAAGCTGTTGAACGTTTTGAAAAAGAACCTAAGACTCATTCTTTGAAAGATCTGAGGAAAGCGAACGGGTTATAGATGAGAAACCTTTTTAGCAAGTACTTGGTAATCATATTAAATACAATAGAAGCATACTCACACTGCGATTATCAGTTGCTTTTTACTGACAAATGAAAAAAGTGCCTTCTTATATAAGAGAGCACCTTTGATGAAGCTATTTGAAATCAGTTGATCTTATAAACGTGACAATCGACTTCGGTATGATCGATTGCTAACTTCAGACAGGAAATCAGCTTATTGATTTTCTTGCTATTGTCGATTGAATACTTGATGATTTCATTGTTGGTCCCCTTCAGGTAATCATACATGGAATCACCGCAGACGACGATCTTCTTGTTCTGAAGCTGCTTTGAAATCATTTCAAGCTGTACGAAAGAAGAAATGAAATAAGTATTCTCATTGTTCTTTACAATATCATTCTTGAGATTGCTGGAATTGAGATCGTAAGAGAATAGGATATAGTCATCTATATAATATCTTTCTCTGATATCGCTGATATCAGAACTGATTTCAAATATCCAAGGCTCATGAACATGTGTATCGATTCCGATAACAGGAATGATATTGTTGCTACAGACAGTGATAAAGTTCTCTTCTGAGAAATCGATACAGATAATAGCATCGACAAAAGGTACTTCTTTTGAAATGGAACCGGCCAATAAGATGCTGTGGTATCCGTTCAATGCTAGTGCTTCTACGATTTCGGAAAAGAAATTGAATTTATCTGTTGTTGCAAGAGGAAAAGAACTGCTTCCGATATAAAAACCGATGCAGTTTGATTTTCCGGTTGCTAAGGCGTTTGCAATTGTGTTTTTCTGATATCCAAGAATTGAAGAGACCTGAAGTATCTTTCTTCGTGTTTCTTCATTGATTTTCTGTTTCGGATCATTGTTCAATACATAAGAGACTGTTGCTGTCGAACATCCGACTTCTTTTGCGATATCTGCTAATTTGATTTTCTTTGTTGTCATAACATTATTCTATTTTATTGAAGAGCAGAATTCAACAATAGTTGAGAAAATTAAGCAAAATAATTAAGTAAAATTAAGCTATTAATTTTCAACAAAAAGGGTGAAAGCGATTTAAATTTAGTTGTAAGCGATAACAATTTTCTGTTGACAACGAAAAAGACAATGATATAATGAAATTAGCTTAAGCGGTTAAGTTGGAGGAAAAAACATGAAAAAGATTCGTAACTTATTCGTCTGTTTAGGTCTGTTAGGCTGCTCATTGGCAACCGTCGCTTGCTCTAATAAGACAAGTGAAGTCGAGGCTGAGCCGTATAAGGTCACATTCTATGACGGAGAAACTGTCTTGAAGACTGAAATGGTCAAAGACGGAGATTCTGCCACAAAATGGGAACCGAAGAAAGAAGGCTATACGTTTGTTGACTGGTATGGAACCCCGAATTTCAAATTCAAGTACAATTTCGAGGCAGTCCATAAAGACACTTCTGTTTATGCTTTATTCCAGTCGAATGATTTTGTCGAAGATACTCGTCCTTGGGCGATTGTCGGAAACGGAACAGGAAAAGTACTTTCCACTTCTAGTTTCGGAAAGAACATTACCGAAGAACACCTTCTTAAGAAATCAGATAAGAAGGATGTCAACGAGTATTCCATCACACTCGATCTTGCTGTCGGCGATGAATTCCAGTTCGCTATCGATACGGATTGGTCCAATCAGAGAGGCGCCGGATATTTATCCAACACTGCACTCGATGGAACAGAATACTTTGAAGTCAAAGCAAATCATCTCACTACCAATACAAAGAAGTGCAATATCGGTGTTCTCATCTCCGGAAACTACACATTGACTTTGACCACTCATCCTAATGATGACTATTATGATACTCAGGACGCCTATTATACTGAAGCTGAAAAAGAAAGATTCAACTACAGCAATTCCGATACAATCACCTGGGTCAGAAATGGTGACATCACCGAAGTCGATGACACTGTCTATGATATGTATGTCAAGGGCAATCTTATCACAGGTTGGGGACATAAGATGGAACCCGAATACAAGATGGACTATGATGCAACAACAAGAACATATACCTATACCCATCAGTTCTATGATTATGATGAATTTATGTTCTATTCCGTATTAGAAGGCGGCCTTAGTGTCGATGGCGGATTTGGTCCTCTTACCATCAAATATGGTCAGGTCAATGTCGAGAAGTCCACAGATAAAATATCTGGCGACAAGGCCAAGGATTCCAACTTCTCCACAATGGCAAACGGAACCTATACCTTCACCTATAGTTTGGATACCAGAGAGTGCATCGTCACTTATGATCCGACCTTCACCTTGGAGTACACTCCTAATACCGACTGGTTCATCGTCGGTGGCGGATCTTCTGAACTTCTTTCTATCTCCAACTGGGGAAGAAAAAATCTTGATGATCGTTTCAGACTGAAACCGGTCGAAGGCGAAACTCTGAAATATTCCATCACTTTGGATTTACAGGCCAATGATGAATTCCAGATCGTCAAAGATGCTATGTGGGGTTTGGCTCATTCCTTCTCCTTCGTTCAGAATCCTGTTGTCGATGACAAGGTTTACTTCGCCGATTCCGGAAACATCCAGTGCAAGACTGCCGGTAACTACACTCTTACACTCAACGTTTCTGATTCCAGCAAACGTTTTGACACCATCACATGGGTGAGAAACGGAGACGTTGTCTCTCAGTCCGTCAAGAAGATTGACCTTTACTACAAGCTCTCTTCTCATGAGGATTGGGCACCTGTCATGATCGATACACTCCTTTCCAACGGTGAAGCCAAAGTCACTTTGGATTTGGCTAAGGATGACAAGCTCTGCTTCGTTTATACTGATCATGGTCAGGCAATCACGTCTGTCTATCCTGGAAACCTCATCCGTTATACTGCTTTAGGTGCGGCTTCCGAAGATAACGCAAACGCCAACTTCTCTACCAATGCAGACTACAACTTCGTCTGCGATGTCGCTGGAAAATATGAATTCACCATCGACTATTCCACTGGTGCTCCTATTGTCAACACTAAGCTGATCCCTGCTGCCAAAGCCTTCCAGGTTATCATTAAAGGCACAATGTCCGACTGGAAACCCTCTGAAAAGATGTCCTCCGAAGGCGATACGCTCTCCTTCAATTACACCTTCGCTGAAAACGATGAATTCGGATTTGCCTGGTATGATGAGACAACCACAACTTCCTATGGAAACTGGATCGGTGTCAAATGCTTAGGAACAACAGGCACTGCAAATTCTTTCTTCGCTGGCGAGAACAACTTCAAGTGCTCAAAGGCAGGAACCTACAACATCAAGATCGTCAAAGACGGTGCTGACAAGGTTACTGTCGACTTCTACAACATCTAATTCTAATAATTTAATGTCAAAGAGCCAGTTCCCTGGCTCTTTGACTTCATTTAAGGGAGGAGAAACGAGATGAATCAATTTGCTGTCTTCCATTCTATCGAATCCGCATATTCTTTTGCTTTGACAAAAAACCGTATTGTCTTGAGAATACGTGTAGATAAGAATGATGATATTTCCCATTGTTATCTGATTTACAATGACAAGCACACTTTCTTTCTAAAAAGAAACGAAAAAGAACTTGTCAGAAAATATGAAGACGATCTTTATGCTTACTATGAAACAGAGCTTTTATTGAAGAGGAGCAGCATCGCCTATATCTTCCGCTTCGTATCAGAAGGAAAAGACTATTATTATTCTTCCGATGGCTTGAAAGAAGATTATCAAATGGCTACATCTTACTATAACTTCTTCCAAATGGCATTTATCAATGAAACCGATATTCAGAAAGAAGTTTCCTGGTCAAAAGAAGCTATTATTTATGAAATCTTCGTAGACCGCTTCTACCGCAGCAAAAGTGATGGAAAAGGGGATTATATCAACCTGAGATGGCTAGATATCCCGAATCCGAAATCCTTTGCCGGCGGAACGCTTAATGGCATTGATGAAAAGCTTCGCTATCTCAAGCGGATGGGCGTCAATACCATTTATCTGACACCGATTTTCAAATCAGATTCCAATCACAAGTACGATACAAGAGACTACTATCAGGTTGATGAACAGTTCGGTTCCCTTGTCGCATTTGAAAAATTGGTCAACGATATTCACAAGCTGAATATGAGAATTATTCTTGATGGTGTATTCAACCACATCTCTTCAAATAGCGATATTTTCCAGGATGTTCTGAAAAACGGAAAGAAATCAAAATATTATGATTGGTTCATCATCTATGATGAGGACTTAAGCAAACAGAATTACGAAAAGTTTGCTTCCTTAAGTTATATGCCCCGCCTGAACTCTTCCAACAAAGAGGTTCAGGATTACATCTGCAATATCGGTAAATACTATGTTGAAAAGTATCATATCGATGGCTGGAGATTAGACGTCTCTGATGAAGTGAGCCACCAATTGTGGAAACGTTTCAGAAGAGAAATCAAAGCGATTAATGACGATGTACTACTCATCGGTGAAAATTGGCAAGATGCCTCTCCCTATTTGAAAGGCGATGAATTCGATGGCATTATGAACTATTCGTTCACACGATATGTCAACGATTTCCTCGCCTTTGACAAATATGATGCCCAACAGCTTGCATTCAATCTCGAAAAACTCAGATTGAAATACAAGCGTCAGGTTGTGAATATGAACTGGAATCTTCTGGATTCTCATGACACGTATCGACTCTTCACTCAAGTGGACAAGAACAAAGACAGAGCGATCATCGGCTGTGCGATTCAGATGTTCTATCAGGGAATCCCCTGCCTCTATTATGGAGATGAACTTCCTTTGGAAGGCGGATATGATCCTGATTGCAGAAGATGCATGGACTTCTCACTGGCTACAAAGAAAAACTGGTTCTATTCTCTCTATGTAGAACTGGTCAGACTGAGAAGCAATGAGAAAGCAATGAAATATGGTGAACTCACCATTCGTGTTGAAGATGGAATGTTGGTTATGCTTCGCACTTATCGAAAGAAAACCATCAGACTGACAATCAATATGACCGGTGAAAAGAAGGCTGTCAATCCAATCAACCTTCTTTGTTATAATGAATACGATGATCATATGCTTAATGATGAAGGATTCGTTGTTGATTGCTATTGCGAATAGGAGATAAACACTATGAAAAAATGGATGATGATTTTATCGCTCTCTATCCTTCTTCCTGTCTGCTCCTGTGGGGGCAATTCCGAAAAAACAAGTGAGAACACTGTCTTTTCCTGCTTTGACGGAAAACTTGAAAACGGTGCCGTTTTACGAATCTTGGAAAACGATACCGCAGTCAAGCAAGGCTACTTGAAAGAATTGATCGACGGCTTCAATGAAAAGTACAAAGAGTACAATATTACAGCTGTCGATGCCAATATGGATGAATATTCCGACTTGGAAAATGATGGACCTTATGGATATGGACCGGATGTCTTATATCAGGCAAATGATTCCTTGATGAAGTACGTTTACGGAAAACACATCAAGCCTCTTCCTGTCGATCGTTTGGAATGCTATTCCAAAGTCGATTCCAATGCCTGGGCAGCTTATAAGACAGCCATCGGCGAAAATGAATATACCTTTGGTGTTCCGATCAACATCCAGACATCTTTGATGTATTACCGTGAAGATCTCCTTCCGGAGAATGCTGATAAGAACAATGATGGAACTCCTGATATGCTTGAGAACTGGAGCAGCCTTTATCAGTATTCCAAAGAGATCCACGAAAAAGACAGTACCCATTACGGATATATGAAATCCCTTGATGATTTCTATTTCGCTTCCGGTTATCTTTTCTCCTATGGCGGATATATCTTTGGAAACAATGGAAAGGATGCCAAAGATATCGGACTCAATAAGGAAGAATCTTATAAAGGTGTTAAAGTCTTACGCCAGTTGGCTTCCATCATGAATGAATCCTGCATCGATAACTCCATCACCTTGAATCAGTATTCCAAGCTGGCAAAAGGAGAGTACTTTACAACCATGACAACTCCTGATGTCAAATCCTTGTTCTTGGATGAGATGTCAATCGAATATCAGAAGACTGGTCTTACAAAAGATGAGGCTGATAAAAAGGCTCTAAAGAATCTGAAACAGACTTCTGTTCCAAAGCTTCCCAAGAGCGGTAATCTTAATGACGCCGCAGGCGAGATGATCGACATGAAAACCATGGGTGGCATTAATGGATATGCTATGTCTTCCTATACCAAGTATCCCAATGCTGCTTTAGCCTTTATCGATTATGCTTCCTCTTATGAAATGGTAAAGAGAAGACACGAGATATTAAGCATTGCAACATGCCGTGAAGATTTAGCCAATGAAGGCGATTCTTTGTCGAAGAATCTGTTCATGCAGCTGAAGGAAGGAAAGATCGAAATCATGCCTTCTATCCGTGAAACTTCACAGATCTGGACTCCGACCGGCACTTTGTGCAAGGATGTCGCCAATGATCCTTATCGCGCAGTAAAAGAACAGAAATATACAACCGATGATGCGATCAAGTCGAAATTAGATGAGGTTTGCAAACAGATTTATGAAGCTATACACGCTCTTCAGTAAGATTCAAGGGGCGTTCTATCGCCAAATTGAAAGAATCGATGATGCCTTTCTGAACATCAGACTGCGCTTCTCCTCCTATTCGAAAAAGACAAAAGCCTCTTTCCTTCTTATGGGATTAGGCCAGATACTGTACAAGCAGTACATCAAGGGCATTCTCTATATGTTGTCTGAGATTGCCTTCATCCTCTTCTTCGCTTTAAAAGGCGGAAAGATGATTGCTGGATTCATCACTCTAGGAACACAGGAAGCTGATCCTTGGCTTGGTGTTCAGGGTGATAATTCCGTCATTATGATGATTCTTGGAATATTCAGTTTCGTCATTCTCTTTTTCTGGATATTCCTCTATGTTTCCAATATCAAAGACTGCATTCATATCAATCAGCAGGTTGATGAGAACAAAGAACTGCCTACATTCATTCAGGCGACAAAAGAGTTCTTCGATAAGAAGTTCTATAAGATCATCCTCTTCCTTCCTATCATGTTCGTTCTTGTCTTCAACGTCATTCCGATCGTCTTTATGATCTGCATCGCCTTTACCAACTATGGCGGAGAAATTATCCCGCCGAAATTGGTTGATTGGACAGGCTTTGCATCTTTTGGAAAAGTCTTTGCTTTGAATGGCATCCTTCCTACTTTAGGAAAGATTCTGTCCTGGAATATCCTTTGGGCATTCTCTTCAACATTCCTGAACTATTTCCTCGGCTTAGGCTTAGCCCTTCTTCTCAATAAGAAGATTGTTAAAGGAAAGGCAATCTGGAGAGCGTTCCCGATATTGGCCTATGCTGTTCCTGGCTTCATCACCTTATGTGGCTTCAAGTTCATGTTCTCTAACGGCGGTCCGATCAATCAGCTCATCACCAGCCATGGCGGAACTGTCATTCAGTTCTTAGGTCTTGACTCCAAATGGTTGGCAAGACTGATCGGTCTGTTGGTCAATGCATGGCTTTCTATTCCGACAACGATGCTATTAGCAACAGGCATTCTTTCCAATATGAATGCATCCTGCTATGAGGCTGCCAGAATCGATGGTGCAAGCCCTGCAAAACAGTTCAGAGATCTGACACTTCCCTTTGTCATTTTTGCTACAACACCGACGCTGATTTCTCAGTTTGTCTCGAACTTCAATAATTTCGGTGTCTTCTACTTCCTTAGAGGCGGATTGTATATGGAAGGATATTTCAACGCTTCCGATACTGATCTTCTCATCAACTGGCTATACAACTTATCCATCGCCAATAACTACTATTCAATCGGCGCTGCAATCTCCCTTATCATCTTCATCATCACAGGAGCCATCTCCCTTCTGGTCTATGTGAGAAGCAACGCATATAAAAAGGAGGACATCTATCGATGAAAAGAAATTCGAAAAAAGTCAGAAAGATAGCGGATGTCGTCATCACCTATCTGATTCTCTTTGTCGTTTCATTTGTCTTCCTCTTCCCATGCCTTTGGTTGATTCTGGCTTCGTTCTCCAAGAGCGGCTCCATTTATTCCTTCAATGGTTTCTTCCCCAGTGAGTTCTCGTTGGATACATTCAAAAAACTGTTTACCGATACAACGATGTATGACTTCCCGAAGTGGTTTGTCAATTCTCTTATCGTCGGTCTCTTCTCTTCTTTGTTTGGAACAATCTTAGTCATTCTCACCGCCTATGTCATTTCCTTCTTCCAGTTCAAAGCGAGAAAACCGTTGATGAAGATCACGTTGGTGTTAGGCATGTTCCCTTCGTTCATGGGTATGGCTGCTGTTTACATCCTTATGACACAGTTCAAGATGGTAAACTCTCTTTGGGGATTGATCTTGATTTATTCCGCCGGTGCTCCGATGGGATATCTCGTTCAGAAGGGATTCTTCGATACTGTTCCTCAGTCCATCTATGAAGCGGCAAGAATCGATGGCGCAACCAATGCCCACATCTTCAGAACGTTGATTCTTCCTATTTCCAAGCCAATCATTGTCTATACGGCATTGACCTCCTTCACTTGGCCTTGGAGTGACTTCATCCTTCCTAAACTGTTGTTGAAGGAGAAAACAAATTATACTGTCGCTGTCGGTCTGATGTCGTTAGGTGAGACGGAATTTGCAAGATTTGCTGCTGGTTCTGTCTTTATTGCTGTTCCGATTGTCATCTTCTACTTCTTATTGCAGAAGAATCTGGTCTCCGGTTTGACAAGCGGTGCTTCGAAAGAGTAGGTAACATTATGGCAAGTGTAAAATTAGAAAATGTATATAAGATCTATCCGAATGGCGCAAAAGCAGTAAAGGACTTCTCTTTGAACATTCAGAATGAAGAGTTTGTCGTTTTTGTCGGCCCTTCTGGATGTGGTAAATCCACTACATTAAGAATGATTGCAGGACTTGAGGAAATCTCTTCGGGAAAAATCTACATTGATGATGTTTTGGTCAATGATCTGGAACCGAAGGACCGCGATATCTCGATGGTCTTCCAGAACTATGCTCTTTATCCGAACATGAGTGTCTTTGACAATATGGCATATGGTCTGCGCTGTCATCATGTGAAGGAAGAAGAAATCAAAGAGAAAATCAATTCTGCTGCTGAAATATTAGGTATCACTGATTATCTTACTAGAAAGCCGAAAGAACTTTCCGGCGGACAGAGACAGCGTGTCGCATTAGGACGTGCCATTGTCAGAAATCCGAAGGTCTTTTTGCTCGATGAGCCTCTCAGCAACTTGGATGCAAAGCTTCGTGTTCAGATGAGAAGTGAAATCACAAAACTTCATGAAAAGCTGAAAACGACATTCATCTATGTTACGCACGATCAGACAGAAGCGATGACGATGGGAAGCAAAATCGTCGTTATGAAAGATGGTGTCATTCAGCAGGTTGATACGCCTTTGAACTTATACAATCATCCTGTCAATACCTTTGTTGCGACATTCCTCGGTTCTCCGCAGATGAACCTGTTGGAAGGAAAACTTCTCAAAGAAGAAAACGACTATTATTTTGTAAGCGAAGAGCTGAAGATCCTCATCCCTGATTCTATGTTATTGCAGATGAGCGAATATCATGATGATATGGATGTCTATCTCGGTGTCAGACCTTCTGAAATCTCGCTTTCTGAAAATGGATACAGAACAAAGGTTGAACTGATCGAACAGCTTGGAAACGAGACAATCATCTATGTCAGATTGCCTGGAAAAGAAGAGCTCTCCATTGTCTCCAGCACCGAAAAAGATCTCCGCATTGCTAACGGCGATGAAATTTCTTTGAACTTTGACAATAACCATATTCATCTTTTCGATAAAGAGAGCGGATTATCATTGGTTCAGGCTGATGTCATGAATCAGATTGATGGAAATCTCCATCAGGAAGAGGATGGCCTCTATCTGAACAATCTTGTTCTCAGTGAAGAGAGAACAGAGCATTTTTCAAAAGATGATCTGACATCTTTGACAATCAAAGTTTCATCCAATGATATTTCCTTGGATGAAAAGGAAGATTGCTTCAAAGAGGAAATCAAGATCAATAAGATTGTCAAATACATGACATATGATGTTGTCTTTTCTTTGATGAAGGATGGTAAATCCCTCATCATCAAAACAACGAGAACGGATTTGAAGGAAGGAGAAAATGTAATCGCATATATTCCTTTCGATAAAGCAGACTTCTTTGAAAATGGCAAAAAGGTCTATTCAAGACTGCTGAAGAAGGATACTGAATGCATTCAGGTGAAGTTTAAGAAGACACGTTCTTCTTCTATTCTTCTTTTGCCCAAGGGACTCAAACTTAAAGAAAAGCAGTTCATGATTGAAAATCTTGAAGAGTTCAATGATGAAATGATCCTTAAGTTGGTCGGAAACAAAACCAAAGAAGAAATATTTGTACGTTTAGAAAAAGCTGACCTCTTTGTAGGACAATTCGTGTTTGTCAAATAAAATGTTTTAGAACATTCTGAATAACTATTTATAAGGTGTCAGTTGTTTAGTAAGTAGAAAAAGGTCTTGCCTTGAAATATAAAGGACAAGACTTTTTTCTTTTCATGAAAGAATACATGTGCTCTTTAAACAAAATATCTGCGTATGATGACTTGTCAAAAACGAGGTAAAACCTTGTGTAGTTTGAAATATCGGTACTTTTTGCGTTTGAGTAGCTTGAAATATCGGTACATTGAGATGGAGGCGGCCTATGTTATCTAAAAGAAAAACTTACGAGGAATTGAAGAAACTACTGCTTATGATGACTAAAGTTGCAAGATAGTTGATTAGGAAGTCGTGGGACTTTTGTTTTGGAAAGGAATTATAGAATCGCTAAAAAGGTAGAATTCTACCAAATTTGCGATTCTATATAGATTTGTGTTATACTCTAATCGCCAAAAAGGTAGAATTCTACTAAAAAGGAGAAAGCATGATCAAAAGAGACACTTATTTAAGAAAGCTGATATCAGTAAAAGAGAACGGATTTCCTAAAGTTCTGACTGGTATTAGAAGATGCGGTAAATCGTATTTGCTTTTTCATTTGTATAAAGACTATCTCCTATCGACTGGCGTAAAAAAAGAAAACATTATTGAAATCGCTCTTGATGAACTCGATAACCTGAAATATCGAAATCCATTTGAATTGAATGACTACGTTTTGAAATCCTGTAGCAAAGAAGGGATGAATTATTTTTTCATCGATGAGATTCAGCTTGTTGATTCCATTGTCAATCCTGCTCTTACAGAAGGTAAATATGTTCTTGCTAAGAAAGGTGATACCGAGAAAGTGACTTTTGTCGATGTTATCCTTGGCCTTTCAAGAAAAGATAATATTGATCTATATGTAACTGGATCGAATTCAAAAATGCTATCTACAGATATCGTTACTGAATTCAGAGACAAAGCGACGAATATTTCAATAAGGCCATTATCGTTTGAAGAATTCTATTCTTATCGAGGCGGTTCTGAAACTGATGCGATTTATGAATATATGATGTATGGCGGAATGCCTCTTGCTGTCTTAAAAGAAAAGGGAGAAAAAGAGAATTATCTGAAGAATCTCTTTGATATAACGTATATCAGAGACATTCTTGAACATAATCATTTGATGAAAAGCGAAGCTTTAGATGAAATCTGCACAATACTCAGTCAAGAATGCGGACAATTGTTCAATGCAAAGAAGATTGCAGACTCGTATCAAAGAATTACAAAAGAGAAGATTGACAAAGACACGGTCACAAACTATATAGAGTACTTTAAAGATGCGTTTGTCTTATCTGAAGCAAATCGATATGATGTCAAAGGAAAAAGAAACATCGGTGCTTTGAGAAAGTACTATTTTGCGGATAACGGATTAAGAAATGCCCGACTGAATTTTGCTTATGGTGATGAAGGACAAATGCTTGAAACAATGGTTTACAATGAATTGCTGTATCATGGCTATACTGTCAATGTAGGGACATTTGAAAAAGTCGAAAAGAATAAATTAGGCAAAAGCGTGAAAAAGAATTATGAAATTGATTTTGTCGCCAAAAAAGGAATCAGACAGTACTATATTCAGGTATCATCTGATATTTCTAGTCTTGAAACAAGGGCGAGAGAAATCAAACCCTATATTGCTTTGAATGATCAGATCAAGAAAATAATAGTCATCAATAAACCAATCGGTGAAATGTTGGATTCCAACGGATTTACTGTTATTGGTATAGCTGAATTCCTTCTGCGCTTCTTGAAGGATTGAGGTTTTATAGACAAATAATCTTTCAAAAACGAAAATAATCTTCCGAAAGATTGAATAATCTAACGGAAGATTATGAAAGAATAATTGAATACTGTCTTGAATATACTTAGTCCAGCTTGATTTTATGATAAGTGAACCGACCGAACTTTGTGTTGATCAGTCTGTCTTGATCTTTCAGTCTTTTTAAGATGTACATCAATGTACGTTTGCTGATACAAGACTCTTTTATGATTTCATCGTTTCTGATTCCATAAGGAGAAAGAATACTGCTCTCTGATAAGAGGAAGAAGACTTTCTTTTCTGATGCTGATAATTCAGAATCATAAGAGAAGTTTTCGATTTTTGTTTTCTTCTCTTTCAGCTCTTCTATTGTGGATTCGATGCCATCTGTCAGAACATCAATCATTTTGCTGACATATTCATTGACCAATCCAAATTCGAATCTGTCTTCTCCTTCTTTGAGTGCAGAATAGTATTTATTCTTTTCCTGATGAATACAGGATGAGATCAGAAAAGAAAAGACGGAGTGTGTCTCTTGCAACAACAATGCGGAGAAGATATAGCGTCCTAATCTACCATTTCCGTCATAGAATGGATGGATGGTTTCAAAAAGAAAGTGCGATAATATGGCCTTTAAATAGATATCCATGTCTTTATGAATCAGTTCTATAAACGAGGATAGACCTTGTTTGATTCTGTTTTCTGGATAAAAGCCGGTATGAATGGCTTTCAATCTGTTTGAGATATAGACAGGCTCTTTTCTAAAGTATGTTCCATCAGGTCTGTCTTCTTTGTTTATGCCTTTTGATATCAGTTCATCATAAAGAGAACGAATATCAGACAAAGTATTGAGTTCTGTTTCTTTGTTTTCCAATAAATTCTGATAGGCTTTTGTGATAAACAACAGCTCTTTGTCAGTGCTGTTTTTGGCGGTTTCCAAAATAGAGAATACATCATGGCTTGTGGAGTGAATCTCTTCGATAGCGTTGGTCGATAGAATGTCATTGATCAGAAAAGATTTGATCAATTGCTTTTTTCCTGCTTCAGAAAAGAAAGAGAAAAGAGAATCCAGTTCCCATTGTTTCTTATGGAGATGGAGAATCTTTTTGTTGATCTCTTCTTCTGGATGATAGAAGAAGAAACTTTCCTCATCCTGATAGAGAATAATCGATAATGGATTGTTCTTCAAACTGGATAAGTAGGATGTGAATTCTTCTTTTGATAACTGATTGTGTTTATCTTTCAGGTTCATTTTGCACCTCAATTGTTATTTTAATATATTCAGGTGCAAAAATCATTAAAAATTGCACCTGAAGCCAAATCTCTATTTAGCTAATCGGCAAAAGTGTGGAATTCTACCAAATTTGCGATTTTAGCTATAGGTAAATAATCTTTCAAAAATGAAAATAATCTTCCGAAAGATTGAATAATCTAACGGAAGATTATGAAAGAATGGTTGGTCAGGGATGATTACTTTTGAATGAAGTAACGTTTGCCTTTTGTCTTCTTGCCATTGGTCTTGATTTGATTGGATGCCAATAATTCAGAAATGATCTGGCTTGTCGAGGTGTTCTTTAACTGAATCAAATCAGACAGCTCTTTTACAGTCGATCCTTCTATATGGTTAGTCAAATAAGCCAATATCTTAAGCTTTTCTTCTTGGTGAGATACATTATCGGAAAGCTGGAGGAAACTGAGATTCAGAATAGTTCTTTTTGGTTCGTTCTCAATTCGAAGCTCAGGAGTCGGAAAATGATAAGATTCAAACACCTGGTAAATATTAGGAATACCAGAACCAGCTCTGTCTGAAACCTGGATCAGTCTAAAGTAATTCATGATGTTTTTGTTGTAGGGATTGCTGATTCCACCGGTGATTGCCTGATGGATTCCGATTGATAATTCTCCAGAATTGATGATGGATATATTGTCTTTGCTCTTTTTGATGAGAATGCCAGGAAGTGAAGTATAGTCGCAATTGGTGATAGCGTTGACGATACCTTCGATGACAGAACGCCTGATATCAGTTCCATTCATATTTTTTATTCCATCTGTTTTGAATGGGTTAGGTAAATCTAATGTGATGTTTGTAGAGACAAGCTCAAAGAAATTATAAAGGTTGGCATTGAAACTATAATCGTCTGAAACGATTCTTTTATCCCATCTTGTCTGATTGGACCTGTTTTCCTGATAATCTAGGAAATAGTTGGGACAAAGCTGCAATATGTCACTGATGTTTCCAAAGAAAAGAACGGCTCCGTTTCTTAAGACTTCTTTTTCATTATCTTCAGTCAAAGCACCGATGCGAAGAAGGAAATCATGATCATTGAGTTCTTGATAAATGTTATTCGGAATCGCATCATTCATTCTTTTTCTGAAATTCAGCAATGAGTTTTTATCGACATCCTTGTCAGTCAAGTTTAGATGATTAGGCAAGGTATCAAAGGCGACTCCCTTCTTATTTAATAGCAAGCGAGCAATGTCATCTTCTGACATCTGAAAATCACCGTCTCCTATTCTCTGATAGGATTTTGAAAGGTTGTCATCGATATAAACAGGTTTTGCCTGTATAGGTGCTTTTCTTACGATGAATTCAATTACGCTTTTTCCGTTGATATTTAATATCTGTATATCGTTATCTGAGACAGAGCAGTAACTGACCTTATTTTTGGAATGAAGCGCCGAAATCAGCGCTTTCTTTTGTTCCAATGGATTTGATACACCGGTTATGATGTTTCTTTTTCCTTCTTTGATTCCTAGATAGATGGTTCCGCCATCTGTATTGGAAAAGGAGGAATAGGTTTCATATAGGCTATCCGGGATTTCGTTAGCGGATTCTTTTAATTCGATATTGATTCCGCCTTGTAGATTGCATAAACGTTTTATTTCTCCTGTTGTCATTCATTCTTCCTCCTGCTGATATTATATTTCTTTTCTTTTTGATTCTCATTTAGTCTTTCAAAAATGAAAATAATCTTCCGAAAGATTGAATAATCTAACGGAAGATTATGAAAGAATAATTGAATAGTTGGTAACACTGAATATAATTGCAAATATTGCAAAAATATTCAATAGACGTTCTTTTTGTGGTATTATATTATTGAATAAAAATGCAAATATTGCAAAAATATTCAATGAGGATGGATATATGATCAAAAGAGATTTCTATCTTAACCAATTGATTGATAAGCAATGGAACGGACTTATCAAGATTATTACAGGACTGAGAAGATGCGGAAAATCGTATCTTCTGTTTGAATTGTTTAAAAATCATCTTTTAGAGCAAGGTGTGAGTGAGAAGAATATTATTTCTATTCAGCTTGATCGCATCTGCTTTTCAGAACTGACAGATCCTCATGCTCTATATGATTATGTCTCTTCTCGTGTTTCTTCTCAGGAGAAATATTATGTCTTCATTGATGAGATTCAATTGTGTGAAAAGTTCGAATATGTTTTGAATGATTTTCTTTATATGAAGAATCTTGATGTTTATGTCACTGGCAGCAATTCTAAATTTCTGTCTAAAGACATCATCACTGAATTCAGAGGAAGGGGTGATGAAATTGCTCTGTCTCCTCTTTCTTTCAAAGAATTTTATTCTGTCTATGATGATTTTGATGCTGCATGGAAAGAATATTACACTTATGGAGGAATGCCTCTTGTCTTAAGCAAAAAGACTGACATTGAGAAGATAAAATATCTGAAGGAACTGTTTGCGGAAACTTATCTGAAAGATATCAAAGAACGCAATAAAATCAAAAATGATGCGGAATTTGAACAGCTTCTTAATATTATTTCCTCTTCGATTGGTTCTTTGACCAATCCAAGACGTATTGCAGATACCTTCAAAAGCGTCAGTGATATCAGTATTTCCCAGAATACAATCAAAGAATATCTGGAGTATCTGGAAGACGCTTATCTTATTAGGAAATCCTTGCGCTACGATATAAAAGGCAAGAAGTATATCAATACACCTGCTAAGTATTATTTCACTGACATCGGTTTAAGAAATGCCAGGCTGAATTTCAGACAGCAGGAAGAGAACCATATCATGGAGAATGTCATCTATAACGAACTGTGTATCAGAGGGTATGCGGTAGATGTCGGTGTTGTTGAAATCAATGAAAGAAAAGAAGACGGAAACTATTTCAGAAAACAACTGGAGTGCGACTTTGTCCTGAACATCGGAAATACCAGATATTATATTCAATCCGCTTTTCATCTTGCGGATGATGAAAAAGAAGAACAGGAAAAGAAATCCCTTATCAATATTCCAGACTCTTTCAAAAAGGTGATAATCGTTCGTGACAACATCAAACCGAAGAAGGATGATAACGGCATTCTGACGATAGGTTTGAAAGACTTCCTGTTGGATGATAAATCAATCGACTTATAGTTTTCGGATTATTGATTCTATCTACTGAATATAATTGCAAATATTGCAAAAATATTCAGTAGACTTCTTTTGCGTTTGTTTTCGTTTTATCTATCGAGCTTTAAAATCTTCGTTTTTTGTAAAATATACAAAATACGAACTTCGTTTTTTGTAATAATTACAATTTACGAAGAAACTGATTAAAATAAGCATGGTAGGAGTGAAATATGGATTTTAAAAGAAAAGCATATGATCAATTGATTCAATGGAAGAACAAAAAGAATCATAAACCCATCATCGTAAAAGGACTGAGACAGGTTGGGAAAAGCTATATTGTCAGCAAATTCGCAAAAGAAAATTACGAGCATGTCGTTGTTTTTGATTTTCGACATCAGCCTATCCTTCGCAAATGCTTTTCTTCTGGATATGATGTCGATCAGATTATCTCTTATAGCAAGGTCTATCTTTCTGATAGTGTTTTTGTCCCTTATAAGACTGCAATCATCTTTGAGGAAATCAACGACTGTGAAGAAGCGAGAACTTCATTGAAAGCATTTGCTTTGGATGGGAGATATGATGTTCTTGCTACAGGTTCTTTATTAGGTGTCAATCGATACGGAAGAGAAAAGAAAACCGCGATTCCGACAGGATATGAAGAATATCTTGAGATGTCTTCATTGGATTTTGAAGAATTTTTATGGGCTATGAATACTCCTCTTGATGCAATTGAGAACATCAAGAAATCATTGACGACTTTTCAAGAGATCACCCCTTCCTATCATGAGTATTTCAAAGAAATGATCATTCGCTATATTGCAATTGGTGGAATGCCTGATGCAATCAGTGCCTTCATCAATAGCAATAACAATTATCTGGAAGCCAGAAAGGTTCAAGAGAGACTGCTTTTGGATTACCGTGGCGATTTTGGAAGACATATTTCAGATGATGGAAAGGAAATGATTGATTATAGCCTTCAGATAAAACTCAATCAGATCATGGATTCTCTTCCTTGTCAATTGAGCCATGAAACGGATTCGTTGAAATTCAAATTCTCAGAGATGCATAAAGGCGCAAGACAGAGCCAATATATCGATGCTATCGCTTGGCTTGCTAAGGCTGGACTTATCCTCCCGGTATATAACACAAAGGCGATAGAGTCTCCTCTGGAAGCAAATAAAAACGAAGCCAGCTTTAAGCTGTTTCTTTCTGACATTGGTTTGTTGATGGCCTGTTTTCCTCTTTCGACATTGCAGGAACTGATCGATCATACTTTAGGAAGCAGAAAGGGAGCTATTTACGAGAATCTTTCAGCAACGATGATTCATAAAGCAGGTTTCCCGCTATATTTTTATGGAGACTATCAGAAACATCTCGATATTGATTTCCTTCTGGAAACAAAAGAAGGAATTGTCTTACTGGAAGAGAAATCGACAAATGGAAGGATGGCTGCCAGCAGGAACGTTATGGAAAACAAGACGCCTTATCATGCGGCTAAATGCATTAAGATCATTCAGGATGGGATTGGAGAAGGCTCTTTCTATACTTCTTATCCACAGTATTTAGAACCATTCTATTTACAGATGGAGAAAGATAATCTAAAATCTTGCTTTATTGCAAAAGAGGTTAAGATAGGATAAACCACCTCTATTTGTTTACTAAAGGTTGTTTTTGAAGTGAAGAAGTTAATTATATTTCTTTAAGAATATTCTCATTCAAAAGAAAGTCGAAAATATTGATCATTTTATATCCTCTTTCTAATTGAATCAATGGATTGTTATCCATCGTGATGACAATCTTTTTATAACCATCATCCAGGCCCTTGAAAGCCGATATTTCTCTTTCTTTTGTTTCTTTCCCTTCGATTGATAAGGAGACTTGAATGTAATAGAGATCCTGATAAGTCCTTGCTACAAAATCAATCTCTTTTTCGTTGTTTTTTCCTATGTCGACAAAGTAATTTCTTCTGATAAGTTCAAGATAAACAATGTTCTCCAAGATGTGAGTCGTTTCTATCTGTCTGAAATTCAGCTTTTCATTTCTTAGCCCCATATCACAGACATAATACTTGTTCAACGTTTTCAATTGCTTGTTCTTTTTCAGATCATAACGGGAAACCTTATAGAATAAGAAGCCATCACAAATGTATTTGAGATAATTGGAAATGGTCTCATTATCGACTGTTTTGAAGTTGTTGGATTTCAATGCGTTTGCAATCTTATTCGGAGAAACAACACTTCCGATCTGGGAGCAAAGCAGTTCAAGAACAGAATTGAACAGAGACTCATTTTTGATTTGATTTCTTTCGATGATGTCTTTGAAACCAATGGTTTCATTCAGCATTTTCAAATATTCTGTTTTTTCATAATCTTTGTTCAATGACATCAAATACGGCATACCTCCGTACATGATATAGGAATTGAATGCTTTTTGTCTGTCACCGCCAATTCTTTCATAATATTCTTTGAATGATAAAGGATAGACTTTGATTTCAATTCCTCTTCCGCGCAGTTTTGTGTTGATATCGCTGGATAACAATTTGGAATTGGATCCAGTGATGTATAAATCGGAAGTGAAATCATTCTTTATCCCGTTGACAACGTCTTCAAACCCATCGACCATTTGTATTTCGTCAATAAAAATATAGTATCGTTTCTCGTCAAGAATCTGTTTCTCGACATATTGATATAATTGATTTCCGTCTCTAAGATTTTCGTTTTTCTTGGACTCTAAGTTTATTCTGATGATATGTTCTTTATCGATTCCCTGCTGAATGAGATATTGATAAAAGATTTCGAACAACAGATATGATTTACCGCATCTTCGGATTTCGGTAATGATTTTGATTATATCTTTGTCTTTGTAGTCTATCAGTTTTGATAAAAGTGCATCTCTTTTGATCATATATATATATATATATTTTCCTCATGGATGGTATAACCGCAAAACTTTATAAATCCAATCTTTTTGCGGTTTGATTGTGAAAGTGGCATATGATGGTACTTTTCAAAAAATGACTACACCGTTGACTACACCACTCCACTACACTATAATAATCGAAATGACTACACCGCTCACTACACCATAATGCTAAACCAGGAGGCAAACATGAAATTAAAAACCATAGAAAATCGTGAAACAGAATACAAAGTCAAATTAGATTTTAAGGATAATTATCAACAATGGTTTAAGACATTCTGTGCATTTGCTAATACAGATGGCGGTGTTTTCTATGTTGGTGTCAATGACAATCTTGATGTTGTCGGATATTCAATGCATGAAATTGACTCATTGAAAAGAAGTATTGAAAACATCTGCAGGAACCATTCAAAGCCAATTTTGAAGTGTAAATATGAAGAGGTACAGATAGAAGAAGGAAAAGATCTCTATTATTTGAAAGTGACTATTCAAAAAAGAACATCAATCACTTGGTTCATTGATAATAAAACAAATCCTCTTCTTTACGTAAGACATGAAGGATCAACTGATTTTGCAACTATAGAAGAACAGACGGAAATGATAACTACATCAAATATGTTTGAATATGATCAAGTAGAAACAGGTGTCAGTTATGATGAATGTACTTTTGAAGATTTAGATGAAGAATACAGATCCAGCCACGATAACGAGGCATTGACAAAAAAGAAAATGATCAGTTTTTGTTTAGTCACGGAAGAGGGTTATTTGACCATTGCCGGTGTTTTGTTTGCTGATAATAGTCTCAGCAAAAATGCTAATATCTCCTGTACGACATGGCCATCATTGAATAAAGGAACAAATGATTATATTGATTCGAAATACTATAGCGCTTCTTTAATATCATTGCTTCATTCCGCACTTTTATATATCCGATCTGTTTCTCATTATTATTTCGGCGGAGACAAAAAAGGCTTGTATCGTGAAAACAAAGGATCGTTTGATATCGTTGCAATCCGTGAAGCGTTAGTGAACGCACTTGCACACAGGGATTATAAGATTGATGGCAACGAGATTGCCATCAATTGTTTTCCGGATCGTATTGAGATTACTTCTCCGGGAACGATGCTACAGGCAAAAAATGATATTGTAAGAGAAACGATTGATACGGATCGTTTTCCGTCTATAAGAAGAAATAGAACGATTTATACGGTTTTTGAAAAATGTGGACTGATGGAGAACAAAGGATCCGGTTTTGAAAAAATAGTGGAGGATTATAAAGACTTAGGTGAAGATTACTGCCCTTTGATTTCAACGAATAGAGTTTCTTTTACCATCATCCTCAAAAACAAAAAATACAAATATAATGATTCACTTACCAAAAATGATGTTGTGACTATTGGTTTTGATAAGCTCATGAAAGCTTTGATGTTTATGCCTAGGCAGGCTTTATTTAGCCAAAACCCAAAATTTCAATTGATTGAAAAGTTGATATCATCTGACAAATTCATTAAAATTGATGAAATTGGTTCTGAGGTTGGCCTCACTAAAGATGGTGTTAAATATAATATTAGAAAAATGAAGGATGCATGTCTGATCAGAAGAGGCCAGTCTGGATATGAGCTGGTTAATGATATGGATAGACCAGCTGATTGTGTTTCTTTGGAAAAGGATACATTGATTCGAGCCGTGAATTGGTGCAAGGAACATTTTATTTCTTCTGATACCGTACTTGACGGATATTCTTCCTATGATCTTAAAGATTATGTACGATCCGGCACTAATATTTATCTTAGCAATGGTCAGCTTAAAGCGGTTATGCTGCTTGCTGGTTTTGTGGCCGATGATATCGAAAAACTGAATTGGTCATTTAAGATTTCAAAGAAATCTCCTGCTTTGAAGTGAAGACTGACTACACCGTTCACTACACCACATCTGATCAAAAAAACAAGCATAGGTAAAGTTTGATTTATATTATTCGGAATAGTTATTAAAGACATTATGACTTATTGTTTCGCGTTTTGTTTGTAAAGAAGTCGTAAAAGTATTGAATGACGTTTTTTTGTATGTTAATATAGTCCCACTTACGGAATTATGTGCTTGTTGTATAAACTTTTGAAAGATGTGGTACATTAGAAGACTAAGTGTTCAAAAAGGAGGGGTATTATAATGATTTTACCTAAAAGTAAAAAAAGAAATCTTAGTTTGGTTGCGTTGGCTGGATTGATGTTTGGTTTTTGTTCTTCGAATTTTTCTTCGAATAATCATATGGATAAAGCTCTTGCTAGCAAAATCAAGAGAAAAGCAACAGCGAACGATTTGAAATTTGCCGTAAATGAGATTGAACGACAATTGCTCTCTTTAGGCGGAGAAGACCATGTTTCAGCTGTCAAAGTCTTACACGATTTTGCTGATAACGAGTATGCTTTCGCTAAATTTGAAAAGCAAGGCTATGGGATTTTCAATTTTAACAATTTTGATGTTGTTGAACTTTCTCCTTTTGGAAGCATTCCATTTGAATGGTATTGTTCGGATGTTCGTTATGTCCCTTGGGTTGGCTTCTTTGAAAAACAGAATGGACAGTTTATTAATGCTAGCACTAAAGAAATCGTTGAGGGAATAAAGCTTGATGAGTTAAGAAAAATCTCAGCTGACTACGCAAAACAATCATTTGAGGATGCTAATGATGAATATAACAATGTGAAGAAAATGCCCAAGCGTACGTCAGGTAATCCTTCGACTAATCATGAATTGTCAGAAGGATTAATTTATGCTGATCATGAGGTTCCGCATTCGTGGTTTTTCAGTAAGCGTAAAATAGCAGAAGCAATCATGGCAAAAGAAAAACAGCGAAGAGACATGTTCGTTCATGCTCTTCGCTGTTTTTGTCTGATGTCT
>CAKUXT010000005.1 GCA_934700375.1 uncultured Bacilli bacterium
CTTGAACACATTGAAGACAGATGCCGAATATACAAAAGAAGAGCAGGAAGCTCTTAATCAGGCTATCAAAGAAGCAAGAGAGAAAAAGATCAAAGAAGCGACAATCTCCGATATCAATCAGTACCGCAAGGAAGAGAGAAAGACCGCTCTTTCTCTTCAGACTGAAGAGATCAAAAAGATTGATGCTTTGACAACAAAGGAAGAGATTGAATCCTATTCTCTTGCTGCTTATCAGGCTGAAGTCAAGAAACTGAGAACTAATGCTGACTATACAATGGATGAGATGGTCAATTATCACTACTATCCTTCCAAATGGCCTTTGGTCAATGAACATGGTTATACCTACACAAGAGAGGGAGACCACGTCAAGACCAAGGAAGTCGGTTATATCTTCGATTCTTTGAACACCTATAGTGATGTCACTTTCACCTTCACAGTCGATGCTCCTGCTGATACTGGAGCTACCGGAATCCTTTTAGCTACCAACAGCGATTACAATGACGGTATCACCGGATACTTGATCAATATCACCTGCGACAGTACAAAAGGCCATCAGTATCTTCGGGTCTACAATGTTGAGAATGCCTATGGTTCTTATGATCCTGAATCCAAATCCAGACTCGATTATATCGATGGATGGGAATATGAGAAGACAGGCGGAAAAGTCCTCGGCACAACCTTCCGCATTGCCAAAGAGGGAAGCACCATCAAGATGTATGATGAGAAGCAGTATCAGGAGAATCCTGATTCTGCAACCGTCATGACTGCTGACCTTACAAAGCATGGATTCCCAGTTCACAACGACCTTCATTTCGGTATTCTCAACTGGGACGGAAGAGATGCTAATATCGCTATCAATAGCATCGTCTCACCGGATGATAACATCATCGATGGTGTCAAAACAGCAAAGTTCTACGCTGACAAATATCTTGAGACAGTCGATCAGTCGATCTATCGTGAAGTCGAGAAAGCTTCTTTGGTTGCAAAGATGAAAGAGCTGACTGACTTATATGTTGCTGAAAATGTTACATATCAGTCTATTATTGACAAGCTTAACGAACTGAAAACTTTCATTCCAACATTGAAAACGGCCGCTCAGTATCAGGCTGAGGAAGATGCCAAGAATCTTTCCAAAGTCCAAGAGATGAAGATCAACAGCATGTTCTATTACAACGAGAATTCCTACTCTGCTGAAACAGCTCCTAAAGTCTTGGCCATCTATAATGAGGCCAAGGATGCTGTCAATGCTCTCACCTCTATTGAAGCGGTCAACGCCTTTGATTTCACTCCTTATCAGACAAGAATCAATGCTCTTGGTGATAATGTCACCGACTTCTACAAGGAGATGAAGGAAACACCGACTCAGTCTTCCTGGGACCTCATCCAGCAGCATGCTGCTCAGTGGCAGTACGATGATCATAAGATGACAGTCAACAGTGTTGCCTGGCAAATGGGAAAGAGCGACTATTCCGACTTTGATATCGTCCTCAACTTCAACTCTGCATCGCAGTTCAATGCCGGTGCCGATTTCAGAAGCATCATCGTCAGAGGCCGTCCTAATGAAGCACATCCTGATGCCATGAGCGGATATGTCATCAACTTCTGCAATATGGGTGATGCACAGTATGTCCAGATTTTCTATCTTGAATACTTCTGGGGCTATACCAATGGCAACTTCCAGTATTTAGGCGGCTTAGTCAGCAAGACTCCTGTCAATGATACAACCTATCGTGTCTCTTTCATCGGAAGCACCTGCAGCATCTATTACGAAAATGAATACAAAAAGGGCGAAGAAAACGTTCCTGCCGCTGTTGCAGACTTGAGTGCTGGAAACACTCTTCCTGTTTACACATCCGGTAAATTAGGCGGTGTCTGTTGGGCCGCCGATCCTAACAATTGCCCTGCTGCTGACTTCAATATCACTTCGATCACCCGTCGTTGATTCTATTGTTTTAGTTATCGCTGCCCTTTGATGAGATACCATTGAAGGGCAGTTTTCAATTCACTTTCTATGCTTTGCATAGCCTTTCAAGGCTCATATCAGCAAAAATAACTACATTTCTTATATATATTTAATATATCTTTTGTTTTTAGGTCGGAAGAATGGTATATTTTACTTGGCATATTTTGGCCTGTCTTTTTTAATAGGCTTTAAATATTGTGTGCGACATATTCAATAAAGGAGTACGACAATGAGTTTTCTCGATAAATTATTCCGCATCGATGCCAGAGCATTCCAGAAGATTCAGAAGAAAGCAAAGAGAGTCTTTGAATACGAAGACAAGTTCCGTTTGCTTACTGATGAAGAACTGAAGGCAATGACACCTTATCTGAAGAAGAAACTTGCTGATGGACAGAGTGTCGATGATATTCTCCCTGAAGCATTTGCGACAGCCAGAGAGGCTGGCCGCCGTGTCTTAGGCCAGTTCCCTTATCCTGTTCAGGTTTTCGGTTCCACCGTCCTCAATGAAGGCGACGTCGCCGAAATGAGAACCGGTGAAGGTAAGACCTTGACCGCTACAATGGCTGTCTACCTCAACGCTTTGGAAGGAAAGGGAACTCACGTTGTTACCGTCAACGAATACTTGGCAAGCCGTGACGCTGACTGGATGGGCAACATCTATCGTTTTTTAGGCTTGACCGTCGGTGTCAACCTCAGAGAAAAAGATACCAAGCAGAAACAGGAAGCTTATCTTTGCGATATCACTTATACAACCAACTCCGAAGTCGGTTTCGACTATCTGAGAGACAATATGGCAAAGACAGTTCAGAACAGAGTTCTTCGCGGCCTCCACTATGCGATCGTCGATGAAGCTGACTCTATTTTGATTGATGAATCCCGTACGCCTCTTATCATCTCCGGCGGAAGCGGCATCACCGCCTCCTCCTACTTGACAGCAGACCGTGTTGTCAAGATGATGAGAAAAGACAGAGATTACACCATCGATGTCGAAAAGAAGGTTGCAACACTCACTGACCGCGGCGTCGAACTCGTTCAGAAGATGTTCTCCCTCGATAACCTCTTCGATGCTCAGTGGGCCGATCTTACCCATCGTATCCAGCAGGCTTTGAAGGCCAACTACATCATGAAGCGCGATGTCGAATACATGGTAGCCGATGATGAGATCATGCTCATCGATGGCTTCACCGGCCGTGTCATGAAGGGAAGAGAATATTCTGATGGTCTTCAGCAGGCTCTTCAGGCCAAGGAACATGTTTCCATCAAGCCTGAGACTGTCACACTTGCTACAATCACCTATCAGAACTTCTTCCGTCTTTACGATAAGCTCGCCGGTATGACCGGTACTGCAAAGACCGAGGAAGAAGAATTCCGTAAGGTCTACAACATGCGTGTCGTCACCATTCCTACCAATAGACCGATTCAGCGTTTTGATGACAATGATGCCATCTTCGGAAACGAAGAGGCCAAATACAATGCTCTTGTCGCCGATGTCAAAGACAGACATGAGCATGGACAGCCGGTTCTTATCGGTACTCCTTCTGTCGAAAAGTCTGAAATTGTCGATCAGAAGCTTACCGCTTTAGGAATTCCACACGAAGTCTTAAACGCCAAGAACCACGCCCGTGAAGCAAACATCATCGCAGAGGCTGGTCAGAAGGGCTCTGTCACCATCGCTACCAACATGGCAGGCCGTGGTACTGATATTAAGTTAGGAGAAGGTGTCAAGAGCATCGCCAAGGACGAAAAGGAAGAGAAGGAAAGACATTATAACGGTCTTGCCGTTCTCGCAACAGAAAGAAACGAATCCAGACGTATCGATAACCAGCTCAAGGGCCGTTCTGGACGTCAGGGCGATCCTGGATATTCCAAGTTCTACGTTTCTCTTCAGGACGAACTCTTCATCCGTTTTGCTCCGCAGTCCACAAAGAACCTTTATGAGAAATTAGGAGATGAAGCCTTTGAATCCAGAATGATGATGAAGGCCATCACTTCCGCTCAGAAGAGAGTCGAAGGACAGAACTTCGATACTCGTAAACAGCTTCTCAACTACGATGATGTTCTCTCCCGTCAGAGAAAGATCATGTACGAAAGAAGAGACCATATTCTTTTCAGCAAGACCATTTCCGAAACGATTCCGGATTACTTCATGCTCTGTGCCAAAGAGATCTGCAATCAGTCCTTCTATATCAAAGATCAGGAAAAGGTCATGGATGCAAAGAAATTGCAGGCTGCCTGTGAAAAGGTTCTCTCCTTGGAGGAAAACGAAATCAATCTTTCTTCTTTGGATGGTGTCTCCTATGAAGATGCCAAGGAACTTCTCGGTGCCAAGCTCCAGAGACTTTACAAAGACCATGGAAAAGACTGGACTCAGGAGATGAGAGACTTTGCCGAAAAGACCGTCACGCTCGATTGCATCGACCGCAGATGGACAAAACATATCGACCAGATGTCCAAGCTCCGTGACGCTATCTGGCTCCGTTCCTACGCTCAGACCGATCCTCTTCAGGCCTATACCAATGAAGGATTCGAGATGTTCGATCGTATGAACGCCTCTATCGCTTCTGATGTCTGCCGTACACTTCTCCATGTCGCTTTCAGACAGCAGGAGAAACCGAAGACTCCAATCCAGCATGTTGAGACTGAAGCAAAGCCGAAGACTCCTGATGTCAAATTCAATCCGGAAACTGATGTCAACATCACGCCGGATGATGACGGCATTGACAGAAGCAATCCGACTGCCAAGATCAATTAATCATTCGTTAGCCTATCAGTAATATTATTGAATAATAAAGAAAGGAGGGCCTTACAATGAAAGAACTATTCGAACTCAACAACATGTATGAGAACATTTCTACCCAGCTGCTTGATTTGCAAGGCTGTCTTTGACCTTCCAGAATTAGAGAAAAAGGAGGCTGAGCTTTCAGCGATGACTGTCGATCCTTCTTTCTGGAAAGATCAGGGACGCGCCAAGGAAATCAACCGCCAATTAGCCGATATCAACTATAAGTTAAACAGCATCAAAGACTTCCAGAAGAAACTGGATTCCATCAAAGAGTCCCTTGATTTTCTCAAGATTGAGAATGACAAGGACATCTTTGATGATGCCGATGCTTCTTTAGTCCAGCTTGACAAAAGCTTCAACGAATTCCAGAAAGGAATCTTCTATTCTGGAAAATACGATAATTGCGATGCCATTTTGGAATTCCATCCGGGTGCTGGCGGAACTGAAGCTCACGACTGGGCCGGCATGCTTTTAAGAATGTACGAAAGATTTGCAGAATCCAACGGCTTCAAGTTCAAGCTTGTCGATATCCTTGAAGGTGAAGAAGCCGGAATTTCGTCTGCAACTCTTGAAATCAGTGGAAAAATGGCTTACGGAAATCTTCACGGAGAAAGCGGTGTTCACCGCCTTGTCAGAATCTCTCCGTTTGATTCCGGAGGAAGCAGACATACCTCGTTTGCATCCGTTTCTGTCATGCCTGTCATTAAGGATGACATCGATGTTGTGATCAATCCTAGCGACTTAAGAATCGATACCTATTACTCCTCCGGTGCAGGTGGTCAGAACGTCAACAAGACCGAGTCCGCTGTCCGTATCACCCATCTTCCTACTGGCATTGTTGTCTCCTGTCAGATTGAAAGAGACCAGCTTGCCAATAAGGAATTCTGTATGGAGATGCTCAAATCCAAACTCTTCCAGTTGGAAGAGAAGAAGAGACAGGAAGAGATGGACAAGATCTCAGGGGTCAAGAAGGATATCTCCTTCTCCTCTCAGATCCGTTCCTATGTTTTCTGTCCTTATACCTTAGTCAAAGATCATCGAAGCGATTATTCGGAAGTCAATGTTCAGTCCGTCATGGATGGAAACATCAATAACTTCATTGATGCTTACCTGAAATGGGACTTCAGAAGAACTCACAATATCAAGTAACAGGTGTGCTCATGCGAAAGATAAGTACTTGGGCACAGAGACAGTGGAAGATTGTCAAAAGCGAATTCACGAATGAACCTCCTAGAAAGATCATCAAGAATCTGCTTTTGGTCTTTTTCGGGGCTGTCTTGGTCGCTTTCGGAGATTCTTTCTTCGTCATTCCGATGAATATCATCTCCGGCGGCGTTGCTTCTATTGCAATGCTGATTCATAAGATTCCCAGATTTTCTCTGCTTCCTGTCAACACTTACGTTCTCATCGTCACCTGGACTTTCTTCATCCTAGGTCTGATATTCTTAGGACTGAAATATTCGCTTCATACTTTGATTTATACGATTTCCTATCCTCTTGTTGTCATGCTCTTCAGTTACATCAGCAAGAATGTCGTTGTCGATAATATTCGCATTTTCGATATCACCCAGTTAGGAAAAGATATTGAGATATCAAATGGCATCATCATTCCCTTTGAAGGGAATAAAGATGCGATGCTGTTATTAGCTTACTTTGTATCCAGTGTCTTAGGCGGCCTTCTGATCGGTTCCGGTATGGGACTCACTCTTGCAGGGGGCGGCTCCAGCGGTGGAACAGATGTCATCAACCTTTTAGCCAACAAATATCTGCATATCAAAGTCGGAACATCTTCTTTCATCGTCGATTCCATATTGATCCTTGCCGGATTCTTCACCAATGGATTCAATCTTCTTCCCACTCTAGTCGGTCTTATCACCGCACTTCTATGCTCGATCATGATCGATAAGGTGTTCTTAGGAAACAATCAATACTATTTAGCGATGATCATCTCCAAGAAATGGCCTGAGATCAATGAATTCATCAATGAACATTTAGGAAGAGGAACGACTCTCTTAAAAGCACAGGGCGGATATACAAAGAACGACACAGTCGTTCTTGAGGTCTGCTTTGACAGAGTCGATTACAATATCATCCGTGAAAGCATCAATGCGATCGATCCTAACGCCTTTGTCACAGTCATGCAGACAAAGGAAATATTAGGATATGGATTCAGCAGAACGACGCCGAAGTCAGATAGACAGGATATTGCTATGTCTGCTGATGAGACAAGAAAACTGGTCTCAAAAGCTAGAACGAAGAGAAAGAATACGTTCAAAGAAGATTTTTAAAGCGGTGGTCAGCTTCGGCTGACCATTTTGTTTGGGACGAAAATCAAATCACTATTTCATATTTTGTCACTTTTATGAAATAGCAGTATATATCTTTGGGTCTTTGTATTATTCTTGTAAAAAACAAACATCTTATTTTCATATATTTCACATTTTGTGTTTTTTTTCGATATAATAGGGACGTTGTCATTTTTCAAACATGTTGTTCTTGGACAAATTAAAAGGGGAAAAAGAGGGACCAAGACCTCAACTACAAGTATGAAAAAAAAGTTAGTTTCGTTAGTTGCTTTAGCTTCGTTGTTTGTTATTGCTGGTTGCGGTGACAATAAAGAAAGCACCAAGCCAGAGACTTCTGCTCCTAGCCCGGTGGAAACCGCAAAGCCGACCGAAGCACCTAAGCCGACTGAAACTGCAAAGCCGACTGAAAAGCCTGCTACAGATCCTGTCACTGAAGCACCTTCTACTGATGCTCCGTCTACTGATGCACCTTCTACTGAAGCACCTACACCATCTCTTCCTGAAATGGTCGAAAAGACTATCGATGATTTGACCACAACTGCTCCTGAAGATTCTAAGACTATGTTCAAGGTTTCTGGTATCTGGGAACATACTGGTAATGATTCTGATGTTAATGGAAATGGTAAGTTGGTTGATCCTATCTCTGGAAACGCTCTTACTGTTTATGGTATGGCTCCTACTGCCGAAGCATTCATCTATAATGAAACTGATGGTTTCAAATTTACCAATCCTAAGAAGTTCCAGGATATTAAGTCTCAATTCACTTCTGGCGATAAGCTTACCTTAGGTATGGTTTATAGTCCTATTTATAAGAACTTCTATACTTATTTCATCAGCAAAGATGCTGATAAGTCTACTTTCACATATAATGTCGAAATCGGAACATTCGAACATGGCTCCATCACTGCTGACAAGACATCTGGCACTTATGGAGAAAAGGTTACTTTGACTGTTACACCCGAAACCAATTATGCAGTCGAGTTCATCAAACTTAATGGCATTGCCGTTACTCCCACTGAAGGAGTTTACTCTTTTGAAATTGTTGCTGGAAAGAATGTCATCACTGCGGAATTTGTTTCCACTGCAACTCCGATTACAAAAATGACAATCGACACAACCAATTGCGGCTTCACTGCTGGATATCCTAAAGTAGAGGCCGAAACGACAATGGTTGATGGTAGAAGCAGTGTAACATTTAAATATTTCAATTATATGTTAAGTGCTTCTAATGGCTTGCAATCCAAGCTCAAGGCTTATATATATAATACCACTGAATTTGCTGGCGAAATTGAAAGCGTTGCTATTGTCGCAAATAAGAATTGGAGCAGTAAAACATCTGCCATTTCTATTGCTTTCGCTACTACAGCAATCACAGCTGCTCCGACTGAATATGCTGCTGATGTCACAGTAGAGGATTGTGCCACACCTGTCACTTGTGCGGTTGCTGGAGCAAAGTTCCTTAGAATTGATCACACTGTAAAAGGTATGGTCGCCATCGATTCCATCACCATCAACTTCAAGACTGCCGCCTAATAAGTAATCATTGCCCCGAAAGTCTTATGACAAGTAGGGGCTTTTTGTTTGCCTTAAGAAATCAGAGTACTTAAAAAGCACAACAATTTTGTCGCGCTTCGGCTGACCATTTTGTATGGGACGAAAATCAAATCCCTGATTTGAGAATATTGATATAACCGGTATATTCAAAAACTCGGTCTCTTGCTTTTGAGTTGGTTTGTTTAAGAATTCCTGAATCGACCATCTTATTGATTGTCATAGAGATTCCATTATAAGAAATTCCAGTATCCTTTGCCATGGCTGATATGCTGATGATCGGGTGTTCTTTCAGATAATCGAATATCATTTTCTGCTGTTTTGTTTTCAAACTCAGCTTCTCTTCATCTTTTCTGATCAAGTTATCAAGAGAAGTGATGGTGCTGCTGCTATCGTGACAGGATTCAATGATTCCCTGCAAGAAGAACTTGATCCATTGTTCATAGTCTCCTTTTTTTCTGACTTCACTTAATCGATCGCAATATTCGATTCGGTTTGATTTCAGATATAAAGAGAGATAGAGAACAGGCTGATGAAGGATTCCATTATCAAGCAACATCAAGACAATCAGCATTCTTCCGATTCTTCCATTGCCGTCCAAGAAAGGATGTATTGTTTCAAACTGATAATGAACCAATGCAGTTTTCAATAGAATGTCCATCTCATTGTTATTGATGTACTTTTCTAAATCGCTCATTGCCTCTTTCATGTCTTCGACTGTCGGTGGAACATATCTTGCAGTTTTAAGACTGCTATTTGAAGAACCTATCCAGTTTTGGCTTTTTCTAAATTCACCAGGATTCTTTTCTTGTCCTCGGACACCTTGCAGCAATACTTTGTGTGTATCACACAATAAACGATTGCAGATAGGCAGTTTCTTCATTCTTCTAATCGCATAATTGAGAGCATTGACGTAATTGACGACATCATTGATATCGACATTGATGGAATCATCAATGTCAGGATCTAAGATGTCTTCAAGTGTCGCCTGTGTTCCTTCAATCTGGCTGCTTAAAAGGGCTTCTTTTCTTACAAAGCATCCAATATATAGATTCATGCTAGGTATCAATTTAGAAATGGTATCTAGTTGTCCTAATGCATAGTGAGCAGAAGATAATAAGGAAGTCATTTCTTCATCCATTTCAATTTCTGAAAAAGGAGGTAACGGATTAGGTTTGTATGCTTTATATCCATCAATGCCATTGAGGGCTGTTACGTATTGGCCTGCTCTGTTCATATGTGTACCTCCTTGAAATAACGATATGAATATTCTATATGTTATTTCATAAAAATGCAATAATATGAAATTACGGCGGTAAAATTACTTTTGTTATTTCACAAAGTGACGAAAATAAGAAATAACGAATTGAAATAATGTGCAACTTTAGCAACAAAAAAGCAGCCCGACCCATAAGGGCCGAGCTGTTTAATACAGATGAATCTAATTATGCTTTGGTTGCTAATTTGAAGATGGAAACGTCTTGTTGGCTTCCGTTATAGCAAGCAAATCTAGGACTGGAAGGATTATATTGAATTCTAAACTGAGGATAGGAGCAGTTTGCGATTTTTGCTTTGCCAGTTTCTGCATCGATTGTTACAGTGAAGGAGGAGGAAGCGTCAATCTTACTTAACTGGGGCATTTTGTTCTTTGAGCCAGCAAATCCTAAGTATCCAGTGCCATCGAAGAATGCATAAGAGTTTGCTGCAGAGCCTTTTGCGACAGTCAATTCAACGAGGCCTTCAGTCTCAGTGATTGCATCACTGGCGACTACCACACTAACTTTGTTGTAGGTGCTGCCATTTGATGTGCTTAAGCCGAAGGAAGATTCAGCAGCGTTATAAGCCATGACGATCTTATCGCCTTCTTTTAATTCTGTAGCGACTTTAAGGAGCGAATAAGACTTAAGGGCATCAGCAGTGATGGTAACTTCAAATGTCTGCTTGACAGTTTCAACTGCGTTGGAAGTGGCTGTAACAACGACAACACCAGCAGTGCTTCCGGCAGTGAGCTTTCCAGTTTCATCGATAGTAGCTAAAGGAGTGGTGACAGTGGTGTCTTTATTGGCGACAGACCAGGTGACAGTTTCATCGGCGATGTTACCGAATCCTTCGCCTTTGACTGTTGCAGTCAAAACGGTGGAAGTTTTGGCTTTAAGAGTGTCTTTTCCGGTGATTTCGATAGAACTTGCAGTAGTTGCAGCATTGGCTGTGAAGGATTCGACCCAGAAGGTGACATTGTTATTCATGCTGATGACATAGCCCTTGAAGGTTCCCCACTTATTTAAGTCGAATGAGACATCCTTAAGTGCGGTCAATCCGATCTCAGCAACAGTTCCTTCAATGTTTACATTGATATGTGAACCATCTTCGAATGCTTTGGCGTTATCGAACTCAAGGTATTCGCCCTTGGAGAATTCAGCCTTGCTGGTCATTGCAATCATCTCATCTTTGGTCTTCTTTGTAGCAGTTGTAGTAACGCCTTCAACGGTCTTCTTGGAAATGACCATAGAAACTAAGTTTTTGCTTGTGATTTCAATCAAAGTATTGTATTTGACGAATTTTGCTTTGACTAAGACAACATCGCCGACTTTCAAGCCTTCGGGTTGTTTGTCGGCAGCGACATTATAAGCCTGGACAAGACCGGTAGCATCTCTGATGATGAAGTTTTTGTCATCTTTGAAAGCAGAAACGACACCGCGGAAGCTGACTTCTTCGGTCGGCTTATTGTTTTCCAATCCCTTGGTGAGCTCGACAATTTCGGCTGCAGTCTTAAGATTCTTGACTTCAGTTGCTAATTTGATGGTTCCAGTTTTTCCGCTTTCATCAGTGGCAGCAGCAGTGATTGTGACTTCACCGTCACCGACAAATGTGACTAAACCGGCATTATCGACTGTAGCAACTGTTTCATCACTGGATGTCCATGTGACGGTCTGTAAGGCGTTGTCAGGTAAAACAGTGGTTGTAAGCTGGACAGTTTCACCGACATCAGCACCAGTCTTTCCGCCTTCAGCAGCGATAGTGATGCTTTCGACAGGAGCAGCAGGAGCAGCTGTGACAGTAATAGAATATTCGCCCTTGATTTCGGTTCCTTCGGCTGTTGCGAAGATCTTGGTGGTACCGACTTTGACACCAGTGACTAAACCATTGGCGGAAACAGTGGCGATATCTTCTTTTTCAGAGGTCCAGATGACTTTCTGGTTGGCTCCGGCAGGAGTGACAACTGCTGTCAACTGTAATGTTCCGGTAGCCTGGACTTCTGTAGCATCGTCAGCGGCAGTGATGGTGACGCTTTCTGCGGTAGGAGCAGCAGGAGCGGTGAATTCGATTTCACTGGGATCATAAAGATTGATAGTATCTTCGGCATACCATGTTCCTGAAAGCTTTGTGACTTTGGAACCGACAACCAATGTGGCGACCTTTTCATTTAAAGCATCAGCCTCAGTGACTTTTTGATTATAGGAGACGAAGAATTCTTTTTCTCCGATCATAAAGCCATATTTGTGTGCATCCTGATCAGCAGAAGTGATGACAACACCGCCTTCCGGAATGGTCATATATGCGTCTTTGGAATCTTCAAAATTATTAGTGGCATCACCTAAGACAAGAGGTGTAGCTGCAATGTCATCAGTGGCAGTGATTGTTCCGCCCTTCATATTCAATGAAGGATAACTCTTGGCAGAACCATTACCGGTAAATACATAAGATTTTCCGATTTCAATGCTGGCTTTAGGAACATTGTTCATCCAATAGCCGTATTTGTCTTCCTGAATGGCAATATTGCAGTTTTCACTTCCTGAATAGCTGACAGCGTGAACGACTTTACCTTGAATGGTGATGGATTTGGTCTTGTCACCATAGTTCTCTAAATATTCCTTATCAGCATCCTTGACTACAGGTTCGGTCGGCAGGTTTTCTGTCGGCTTAGGTCCTTCGGTGGGCTTATTGGTCGTCTCTATCGGCTTAGGGGTAGTAGGATTGGCAGATTCTTTGTTTCTGCATCCTCCTAATACCATCAACGAAGCTAATGCAACAATCGACAATAATTTCTTCTTCATACTGAAGTCGGGCCTTGACAAACCCCTTTTTCCTTTCCTTTTTCATGTGTCAAGTGTTATTGCTGAGAAGTTAGTTGCTTCATTATAAGATATAAATATTTACAAAAAGAATGACTAAAAATTGCTTAGAATAGAGGATTTCTAAGGAAATTCAATGAAATGAATATTTCTTTCTTTGAGTTGTAATGTTGCGGCTTTTTTACAAGAAAAACTTATTTCTGATACTTCAATAAATAGTAACCGACAGCAGCAACGGTCTTTCCGTCTGCAATCTCACCGTTTCTGATCATGTCACAAAGCTTTTCAAAAGGAACGAAGTAGTATTCAAGCTCTTCACCTTCATCTAAATGCTGATGTGTTCTGACAAGGTCTTTTGCTAAATAGAGATGAATGGCTTCATCTGTATAGCCCACAGATGGATAGAAAAGACCTAACTCTTCTAAGGTATCGGCTCTATAGCCTGTCTCCTCTTCGAGTTCTCTTCTTGCAGTCTCTTCACCGCTCTCCCCTTCATCACCTTTTCCAGCCGGAATCTCTGTGATGATATCATCATAGGGATAACGATACTGGTCTTCGAGTATGACTTCGTTTTTGTCGTTGAAGGCAAGAACAGCTGCCGCATGGCAGTGTCGGATGACTTCACGATGGGAGATTCTTCCGCTAGGAAGTTCAACCTCATCTAAAAAGACATCCAGAATCTTTCCTTTGTAGACTTCTTTGCTGGATAATGTCTTTTCTCTTTTCTTGCTGATCTGTGATTCTTCTTTTCTCATTGCTATACCTCTTTACTGGTAATATCATAGGATGCTTTTCCTTTTTTCTCTACTATATTTGTTATAAAATAAGGAGAACTTATAAAGAATAGAAAAACATGAAAAACATCATTGTATTTGCGACATCGAATGTCAATAAAGTCAGAGAAGTAAGAGAGATGTTAGAGGGGATGGATGTTGAAATTCGTTCTCTTTCTGATATGGGACTAGAAGTCACACATGAAGAGGATAGCAATACCTTTGAAGGCAATGCAAAAATCAAAGCGGAAGACATCGCTTCAAAATGTTCTTATCCTGTCTTAAGCGATGACTCCGGTCTTGCTGTTGATGCGCTCGATGGATTCCCTGGTGTCCATTCTGCAAGATTCATGGAAGGACATCCTTATGAGGAGAAGAACCTTGCTATTCTGAAAATGATGGAAGATAAAGAGAACAGAAAGGCTGCTTTCTATACAGCGATGGTTTTTATCGATAAGAAGAGAAATATCGAAAAGACATTCTTCGGAAAGAATGAAGGAGAGATCACAAAAGAGATGGATTATCATCCTATATCCGGATTCGGATATGATCCGATCTTCTTCTCTTATGACTTGAATAAGACCTTCGGTCAGGCTACACCGGTGGAGAAGGATTCTGTCTCTCATCGAGGAAGAGCGCTGATGTCATTCTTGGAGTATTATAAGAACGAGTATGAAAAATAAGAATAAGTACAAAAGAGAATCAACCGTCTTTGGAATTCTGACTGCCGCCTTTTTTGTTGTGATGGTGGTATTCTATTGTGTTTTCTCAAAGGTCGATGTGGAAGAGAAGAAAGAACTGGCTACTATTATTGCTTTTGTTGTTGTCGGTTCTTTTGCTCTATTCTTATGTTTCTCTGTTCTTTTCATCGTATTCAATATTCTACGATCGTCATACATGAAAAAGGTGATGAAAGAAACAAATCAGCTTGAAAAACTGGAAATGGAAAGTGAAGAAATCGTTGATAAAAAAGAACCTTTATATTATTACTCTGGTTCTGAAATCATCAGTTTAGGTTCTTATATGAAGGGGACCTATTATTCATCGGTATCTCTGTTCTATGTCTTCTTGTCTCTTGCTTTGCTCTCCTATCTCTTGTTGTATCTTCCTTTGAATACCTCTAAGAACACGTTAGGAGACTGGATTCCTGTCATTGTTGTCATCATCTGCTTCAATCTTCTCTTCCTTCTTGTTTTCGTTTTTGTTCCTCTTAATTCTTATCTGACTGCCAAGAAGAACAGAATAAGTGCAGAAATCTCCCTTTACGATGATAGGATCAGAATACAAAACAGCTCTGAACATAAAGAACTTAGTCCAAATGCAAAAGTGACAGTCGATTTTGAAATATCCTATCGAAGAATGATAAAGGCAAGGAAGGATAAATCCTATTATTATTTCAACTATCTCAATGAAAAAGGAAAGAATGTCTGCCTTGTCATCACATATAAGGGACTAGAAAAGAATATTGCGGATTTCTATCAGAATAAGATGATTGAAATCAACAATGTGAAACAATAAGGAGAAAGATATGAAAATCATATTAGGTATTGGAAACGTCGGTGATATCTATACCGACACAAGACATAATTCCGGATTCCAGGCTTTGGATCTCTTCGCTTCTGATTTCAACATTGAAATCAAGAAGAAGGATTTCAAATCCATGGTCGGAAAAGGAAAGGCATTCGGAGAAGATGTTCTTCTTTTAAAGCCGCTCACTTATGTCAATTTATCCGGAGATGCTCTTATCATGGCTAAGAACTTCTATAAGGTCGATGTCTCTGACATCATCATCCTTGTCGATGATATGGATACAGAACCTGGTCATATCCGTCTGAAGCTGAAAGGAAGCGCTGGTGGACATAACGGACTGAAGAGCATCATCTCTCAGTTAGGAACGGATGAGTTCAAGCGTATCCGCATCGGCATTGGAAAGCCGGAGTTTGGAAACACACCTGATTTTGTCCTCTCTGCTCCGAAGGACAAGGTTGTATACGAAGCTTGGAAAGATGGTATTTCCAAAGCCTGTGAAGCGCTGGAATGCGCATTGAAGAACAATAGCTTTGAGAAGGCGATGAGTTTATATAACAAATAATAATGGCGTTTGATAAAATTTCTTTGTTTTCTTATCTTTACGGCAATAAGGAATTAGAGAATCTCTCGACGAACAAAGAGGTGAAAGTCTCTTCTGTCGAGGGGCTTGCTTTACTGACCGCTCTTTCCTATCTTGAAAACAAGAGAAAGATGTTCTTCCTTTTCCCAACGATCTATGAAGCCGAGAACTTCATTCAGTTTTTAGGTGACTATGTCGATGAAAACGAAACTTATATCTTCCCTTATGATGAGATTTTCAGAACATCTGCGATCGGTGTTTCACCGGAAATGAATGAGGAAAGGCTGATGGCTCTTAGCTCCATTCATTCCAATAAGCCTTCTATTCTTGTCGCTCATATGTCCTCTGTTTCTTTATCCATCATGAATGAGAAGGAGTATGAGGATTCTCTTTTCAATATCAAGACAGGAGATATGATCACCAGGAAAGAACTCCTTTCCCGTATCTCTTCTTTAGGTTATCTTCCTGTCGATCATATCAGCCAGATCAATCAGTATTCCGTTCGTGGCGGAATTCTTGATATCTATGATGCATCTTATAAGAATCCTGTCCGTCTTGAATTCTTCGGAGATGAGATTGATGATATCCGTTCTTTTAAGATCGAGGATGAACGCTCTTTCGAACACATCAAGGAAGTCTTGATTCATCCTGCCTCTTTAAGACTGTTGAAGAAAGAGGAAATCGAAGAGGGAAACAGACATATCCAAGAGCTGCTTTCTGTTCAGGAAAAAGATACAGACAGGCTTGCTTTTGATGATCTTAAAGAGAGAATGCTTCAGCTTACAGAGACAGTGAAGCAAGGATTCTTAGAGGAGATTGACAGCCGTTTCTATTCTCTTTATAAAAAAGACACAACGACGCTTCTCTCTTATCTGAAAGATTATGAGAAGTTCATCTATGATTATCAGTTATCGATGTCCTCTTTGAAAGATTCCTTGGATAAAGAAGAAAAGTATTTTAAAAAGAGCGTAAAAGATGGAAACTCATTGCAAGGGGAATCTGTCTATTTGGAAGAGAAGCCTGATTTCTCTTCCTATGACCTTATCAGGAATGGAGATGACGGTTTCCTTTTAAGAGACTGCTCTTTCCATGCGACAAGCTATATTCAAAGCGATATCCTAATCCGTGAATACCTAAGAGAAGGATATAAAATCAGATTGGTCCTTCCTGAACCGAATCTTACCAACTACGAGAATTACCTCAGTGACAGACAGCTTCAGTATACAGTTTATCCTAAGCATTCTCAGATTATGTTTTTAGAAGGGAAACTGACACATGGTTTTGAAATACCGGAAGAGAAGCACGTCTATCTCTCTGCTAAAGAGATCTATGGTGTCTCCTCTCAGAAATCACGTTTCCTCTCCCGTTATAAGGAAGCAAAACTCATTCGAAGATATGAGGAACTGAAAGAAGGAGACTATGTCGTTCATGAAGTGCATGGCGTCGGAAGATATCTCGGTGTCGATAATATCGACGGCCTTGAATATCTGAAGATTCAGTATGCAAACGAACAGGTCTTCTATCTCCCGCTTGCTCAGTATAAGATGATCAGAAAATATGCATCAAGAGAAGGTTTTGCCCCTGCTCTTGATAAGATGGGAGGCTCGACCTGGTCAAGAAAGAAATCCAAGATCAGAAGCAGAATCTCCTATCTTGCCGATCAGCTTCTCGCTCTTTATTCGGAAAGAAAGACAAAACCCGGTTTTGCGTTCCCACATGAAGAGGAACTGGAAAACGAGTTCATGCGTTCTTTCTCCTATCCGTATACGGAAGGGCAGATCAAAGCCATCAATGAGATCAGAGAAGACATGGAATCTCCGCATTCGATGGACAGACTTGTCGCAGGCGATGTCGGTTTTGGAAAAACAGAGATTGCATTCAATGCTGCATTTACGGCGATATTGGCTCATAAGCAGGTCGTCCTTCTTTGCCCGACGACCATCCTTTCAGAACAGCACTACAAAGTCGCCATCAACAGATTCAAAGAGTATCAACCGCACATTGAAGTCTATAACCGATTTATCAGCAAAGCAAAACAGGATGAGATCAAGAAGGGATTGGAGAATGGAACGATTGATTTTGTGATCGGCACACATTCTCTTCTCTCCGATTCTGTAAAATTCAAGAACTTAGGCCTTCTCATCATCGATGAGGAGCAGAAGTTCGGTGTAACCCATAAGGAAAAGATCAAGGAGAAGGCAAAGAATGTCGATTGTCTCACCTTGACGGCAACACCGATTCCAAGAACGATGCAGATGTCTCTTTTAGGTGTGAGAAGCATGTCGCTTCTCTCACAGGCCCCTGTCAATCGTATGCCTGTTAAAACCTATGTTGCAAAGCAGGACAATGAATTGATCTATGAGGTCATCGGAAAAGAACTCGATAGACATGGACAGGTCTATTATCTGCATAATAAGATCTCGACAATCGATTCTGTCGCACAGCGACTTCAGAAGAAATTCAAGAATGCGAAAGTCGCAGTCGTCCATGCCAGGATGTCTCAGGATGAGATCGAAGATGTCATGGATGAGTTCTATCAGAACGATATACAGATACTGGTCTGCACCTCCATCATTGAATCCGGCCTTGATATTCCTAATGTCAATACGATCATCGTCGAAGACGCTGATCACTTCGGTCTTGCACAGCTCTATCAGATCAAAGGGCGTGTCGGAAGAAGCAATCGTCTTGCCTATGCCTATTTCTTCTTCCGCGACAGCGGCAAGCTGACAGAGGAAGCAAGAAAGAGACTCAAGGCTTTGAAGGAGTTTACGGAGCTTGGCTCTGGCTATAAAATCGCTATGCAGGATCTTAACATCAGAGGAGCCGGGGATATCTTGGGAAGCGAACAGGCTGGATTTGTCGATTCATTAGGCTATGAAGCCTATATGGAACTTTTAGAAGAGGTCATCAAGGAAAAGACGCTTCAGACTTCTGCTCTTGCGGATAAGAACAGGCATGATTTTGAACTGACATTCTCATTGGATGCCCATATTCCAGAAGAATACGGAACCAAAGAACAACGCATTTCCATGTATCGTGAATTATCCGATTGCGATACGGATGAAAAGATAAAAGATTTTGCAGAAAAGCTGAAAGATGTTTATGGACCTTATCCAGAGGAAGTCAACTCGCTTCTCATCAAGAAAAAGATTGAGAATTACCTCAATTCCGGTTTTGTTTCCCGTTTTGTCGAAGGGCTTGGATTCTATACGATCACCATGAGCGAAGACTTTTGCAGAAAACCGCAGCTCTTCAAAAAGCTGGATGAGTACTTAAGGCCGTTAAGTGTGAAGCTGAGGCTTCGCGTGAATAATCAGCAGATGGAATTTCTGCTCACCAAAACAAAAGACTATCTCAGCGATCTTCTTTATCTTGTTCAAAGCCTTGAAGACGCATATCGACAGTCTTAGCGTTTGTTATTTATTGATGTTATAGATGACGCGGATAGAATCTTCATTTAGATAATCCGCGTATTTTCTTGATGTCTGATAATAGAAAGAATAGGTTCCGGATGTTGTGATGGAACTGTCTTCTTTTAAGTCTATTTGACAAAAGAAGATGTCAGGTTTTGATGCATAGTAGTAGAAGTTATCGGTGAGCAAGGTAAGACCTTGGTCTTTTAAGACTCCTTGCATATTGTCTCTTTTATAGGCTCTATATCCTTTTGGTGTATCCATGATGAAATAGACAAGCATCATGGTCTCTTTCAGTTTTCTGTTTGTATTTTTTTCAGTCTGTGAGATTGTGTAATCAGGATTGGAATAGAAATCATCAAGCTCTTTCTGTGAGGTGAGGAAGTACATGTTGGTATAGCAGGCATCATCTATTTCTTCTGCCTGTATCTTTTTGTGGTTGATATCATTGTTTGCCATCGAAAAAGAGGAAACCATCATCTTTCCTAGATAACAGCGGTAGGTGTTCGGTTCGATGTTTGATCCGCATCCTGTCATTAGGAGTACGGATAACAGAGAGAGGACTATTTTCTTTTTCATGCTTCAATTATAAAAGATTCTTTCGATAATGGGTACTGTTTGAATGAATTTGAACATTTTATCTTCAGTTGTTCAGTCCTTTTGATTTCGTCAATCTAATGATTGACAGGCTTTGTTTTTCCTTGTACACTCAATTCAAATACGAAAGGAGAAACAAATTATGGAACTCTTGCGAAAACAACAATATATCTACCTTTTAGCTAGGAAGTGTCTTTAGGATGGGAGTAGTGAAATGAGAGTTCTATATTTGATGTTTGCTGCCTTGTTTTCAGTTCTATCATCTTTTGTATTTATGATGACAGTCAAGCAAAAGCCACCATATAAATGGGGAGATTGGCCATATGCGAAAAACAGGTTTGCTTTATGGATTAATCGGGTGTCGAAAAAAACTAAACATTCAGAATATCGAGTTGATGTCTTTCACTTTTATGGATTTATATTTTTTTGCTTCCTGTTCATCGCTTTTGTAACGCTTACGATTATTGATTTTTCTTTAAACCAATCAATTTCTCAATGCTTTAGTAAAACCACTACGCGTGTTTGCTATTGGGGGATATTGTTGCTTCCTTTCATTTACGAAGCATTTTTAATCGCCTGGTGGACTATACTTGATAGAGATAATCCAAAAGTGAAAAAGATTCGCGAATTTAATGAATTGAAGAAAAGAAGAGAAAAAGATGCAAAAGGTTCTAAAAGCTCGGGCTCGTCTGAAAAAAAGTAGCGTACCCTTCTAATTTGACTAAGAAGCAGAGCAATCGTTTCAGGTACCCTGAATAAAAGTCAATTTGGGGGGAAGCTTTTATATTTGGGCTATAGAAAAAAGATAAAGGTTGTAATCGAATTTTATTCTCTTCAGAAATGCATCATATGAATTGCTTTATTATCAGGAAAACAGGAGGAACTTCTAAAATATGAATGACAACAATACATTTGATGATCTAGACGAACTTGAAAAAACTAATTGAAGAAAACAGCAAGGGAGGGACAGCTTCATCATCTTGAAACAAAGACTCTTAGGATATGCGTCTGGTTTATTGAAACAAAATTAAAATCAGAAACAGCATGCATCAATCCATCAAGCATTTGAATGATGACATCTCTTGAAACTGATCTGATTTTGAATATTTTATGTCTAAATGTATATTTTAATTTGTACATTGTCTTCATTTTCAGTAAAATGAAGACAAGATGAATAACAAAAGAGAATCCGAAATCTATTCATCAAATGAAGAAAATGAATACGAGGAGTATTCTCTTTTTCCTGCGGAAGACTATAAAACACCAGAACTGAAGAACGAAGGAAAAGAAGATTTTAAGGTGGAAGAATTCTCCTTGGGAGATGAAGAACCGAAGAAAGAAGAAAAAGAGAAGGTCACCAATTTCGATAAACTGAAGGATAAGATCATCCCTCATTCTTCTATGATCGTTACAACAACAGCAGTCGCTGTTGTTTCAGCTTCTGTTTTAGGATTCGTTCCTGGGATAAGCGAAGACAAGAAAGAAGATAATCCGCTTGGAACAGTGATAACGGATTCTCTTGTCGACAATTCCTCTTTCCATGAGATCTCAATTGAAGGAGACATGGAAATAGGAAGTGATGTTTCACGTTATTATGCGTTAATTGAAGAATACGGAAAAGAAGAGAAGAAAGAAGAATTTTATGCTGAACTGAATTTCACGGAGTCTCACTTCTCGTTCTATACAGACGCATTCTACGGCATTGAATCCTATCGTTATACGATTCTTGCATTAACGGGAAGCGAAGAGGAGAACGTTGTCTATTCCTCCTCTTTGATTCCGTTTGAATTTGATCAAAGTTATCAGGGAAGCTATCGTAAACTCAAGCCGACAGAAGCAAAGATCACATTCACGGAAAATGATATGTATGAGGTTGAAATCGATACAGGATATCAAAGCCCATATCCTGATGTTTTCCAATATGAGGTTTCTGCTGTTACAAGAGATGGAACAGTTCTTGATCAGTATAGAGGAACAGATTCTCTTGTGACACTTCATGTTCCATATGGAGAAGATCTCTATCTGATGTATAAGGATGTTTCCTGTTTTGCTGACGAGGAAATCATATCAGAACAATATATGGCATCCACCTACAGTGTTGTTTCTCTTCCTCATCTTTACTTTGACAGCGAATTCGGTTTTGACGGACAGAACTTCACGTTGTCCTATCATTTCGATACAGCCTATGAAATGTCTTCTTTCCGTCTTAATCTTTATCTGGATAATGGAACAGGAACAAAAACAAAAACAATTCAGCGCTTGGATGATGTTGGAACCGTTGTTTTGGATGATTATGAAGGCGAGATCGGAAATCTTTCTCTGTCAGGTGAGATGGAATTCAAGGATGACAGATTGGATGGCTATACGCATAAGGTCAAGATAACTGAAAATCATTATGAATTGAATTACCGTTTTGATGTCACATCATTGAGAGCGGATCTGACAGAGATGGCAACTGATATTATTCCTCTTAGCTTTGAATTTGATTATCTCCTTCCTGATAATTATTCTCTTGCCATCTATAATTCTGATAGAACAATCGATGAAAAGTTTGCACTGAAAGATTCTTATTTCCTGAAGAAGATAACTTCTCTCGATGGCGGCAATCTTACACTTGCCATTCTCTCTCCGGATGGAAGCGAATGGAAGAAAGTATCGGATTATACGATTCATAGTCTAAGTGAAGTAAAGAGCACCTATGTCGAACCTACAGTTACTCAATACGTCAATCCGGGCGATTCCGTTGTCACTTATAACGATGATGGGACAGTCAACATCTATCGAAATGTAGGTTTTTCATCTTCCGATCCGAATATCTATTTGGATACGATGCTATATGAGACGGTCTATGAAGACAGTACAACCGGCGAAATCAAATATCTGAATGCGGTCCATAGCAGAACAACAGGCACTTATTCAGTGATGGAAGACTTAATAGCTTATGATTACTGTCCGCTATATTTCATCAATTACGACAAGGATGGTGTCACCTATCAGATGTACAAAGAGATGCCATCTGGAAATTTGATACTGCTAGACAGAGCTCCGGTCAGATATGAAGCGGGTTATGACGAAACCGACAACTCCACTAAGCTCATTATCTACAATTATTCGGATTACAACATCGAGAATGTAATCATCATCGATGGCATTTATTACTACTTCAACGAGTATGTCAAGCATGCTGACTCTTATATGGCTCTCATTGAAGGGAATGTCTTAGAGAAGCAGATGACATTGAGCATGACGTTATATGATAAACACTATGAGTCTTATTCTATCGATTGCAATATGAAAGGCAATCGATACAAAACATATACTTTCAATATCAATGGATGAGGAGGAAAAGTAATATGGAAAAGAAGAAAATAAGGGTGTCGACATTGATTTCGACAATTCTGTTCAGTCTGGTTCTGCTGTTGTTTGTTCTGACCTGTATTCTTCAGCTATCGCTTCCTGAAGCAAACGGCTTTGTCTCCTGGTCAAAAGAGAACGTCGTGGACTTAAGCCTGGTACCGGACATGCTGAAAGCAAACTACAAAGTCTTCATTCATTGTCTGATTCTGATCGCATTGGTCCTCGCTTTATCCAAATTGGCCAGAATGATCTTCAGAAACATCATGCAGCGCTCTAATAGAGCAAAGACTGTCATCACCTTATTGGATGGCCTTATCAAATACGGGAGTGCAATCGCGCTCTTCTTCCTTGTCTTAAGCGCCTTCGGTGTCAATACAAGAGCCATCTGGGAATCTGTCGGCGTCATCACTCTTATCATCGGTCTTGGTGCGCAGTCTCTTATCGCTGATATCATCGCCGGTGTCTTCATCATCTTTGAAAATGAATACAATGTCGGTGAGATTGTCTCCATCGATGGCTTCAGAGGAACGGTATCGGAAATCGGTATCCGTGCGACAAAAATCACCGATGCGGCCGGAAATATCAAAATCATCAATAATTCCGATATCAAGAATGTCGTCAATCTCTCTCGTGAACTCTCTTTGGCTGTTGTCGACTGTGAAGTCAGTTATGATGTTCCTCTTGAATTGGTAGAGAAGGTATTGAAAGACAATCTTCCGGCTATGAAGGAAAAGATTCCGCAGATCATTGAAGGCCCCTTCTATAAAGGTGTTTCTGAATACAAAGCAAGCAATGCCGTATTGAAGCTTCTTGCCACGTGCAAAGAAGAAGATCGTTTCCAGGTGCAAAGAGATATCTTAAGAGAATATCATCAGATCTTCTTGCAGAATGGCATCGATTTCGATTACGAACGCTTTGTCATCGAAAAGAAAGAAAAGAAACAATACCATGTTCCTGAAGAGACAAAAGAACAGGCCGAGAGTTTTATCGAGGAACAGAAGGTTGCCTCTAGCGGAATGGAGGAACAGCACAAAGACTGAAGCTGCGATTTTGTGATCTTCTAGTAAAAAGTAACGCTTGTTATCAAAAGTTGCTTTTAAAACAAATTATCTTAAAAGAGTGAAAATATAAGAGATAGATTGGAAATCAATTGCAGGTGATGTAGAGAAAGAAAGAATGCTTTCCAATAGTATTTTAAGTCCGATGGCGATAAAGACAACACCAGCGATTAGACCGGACCAGTTTTCAAGCCAGCCCCCGATTTTCTTGCCTAAGAAGATGGTAAGAAGAGATAGTAGGAATGTGACGATGCCGATGACAGAAAAGACAATCATCGCATTTGTGATCGTATAGTTAAGATAGACAAAGCCGAGTGCCAAGGCGTCGATGCTTGTCGCGACTCCCTGAACCAATATGTTAGGAATGGTAAGGATATGTTTCTTTTCTTCTTTTGCTTCTGACGGCGTTCCTTTTTCTTTCTTCTGCTTGATTCTATCTTTGATCCACTCCATGATATTCTTCAGGCCTAGAAGCGTCAGAAGAGAAAAGGCAATCCAAGGAATATAAGTTTCCAACTGCTCTTTGAAGTTATAGCC